>DATKPX010000306.1:0-2599 GCA_035523855.1 Allostellaceae bacterium | reverse complement strand
GAACATGATCACGCGATACAGGAAGACAGCCGGCGGCACAATGACATCCGCCAAGATGTTGAATCGCCCGCCGGTCGCGTAGGGCAGCACCAGCGCCAGCGCGATCAGAATGAAGATCCCATAGCGTTCGAGTCGCGCCAGCGGCATGGCGAGCGGCCGCGGCAGCACGCCGACCGCCACCCGCCCGCCATCGAGCGGCGGCAGCGGGATCATGTTGAAGACCGCCAGCAGCAGGTTGAGGAAGATCGCGTTGCCGAGATTGTCGCTGACCCAGAGGCGCCAGCCCTCGGGGACCCAGGGAAGCAGATGGATCAGCGCGCCCCAGATTGCCGCCTGCAGGATGTTGGAGGCCGGCCCCGCCGCGGCGACCCAGACCATGTCGCGCCGGGGATTGCGCAGATGCCAGTAGTTGACCGGCACCGGCTTCGCATAGCCGAAGAGGAACGGCGAGCGCGCCAGCAGCAGCAGCGCCGGCAGCAGGATCGTCCCGACGAGGTCGATGTGGCGGAACGGGTTGGCGGTGACGCGGCCGGCCTTGTAGGCGGTGTCGTCGCCGAACTGGTAGGCGACGAAGCCATGCGCCGCCTCATGCATGGTGATCGCCATGATCGCGGGTATCACCCAGGTCGAGGCCTGGTAGATCGCATCCCCGTCGATCATGCGGCGGGCGCTCCCACCAGCGCATCGAGCCGCGCCTCGGCGGCGGCACGGTCGAACGGCTGCGATGCCTGGCGCTGCGCCTCCGCGCGCTGCACGCGCCGGCGCGCTGCCGGTGTCAGCGGCGCCGTGCCCTCGATCACCGCCTCCATCTCCCGCCGGTCGCCGTTGCAGTGGAGCACCAGGTCGCAGCCGGCGGCGAGCGCCCTCGCCGCGCGCTCGCGGAAGCCGCCGCCCAACGCCTTCATGGAGAGATCGTCCGAGACCAGGACACCATCGAAACCGATGCTAGACCGGATGACATCGCCGATCACCTTCGGCGACAGCGTCGCCGGCGCCGCGCCGTCGATCGCCGTATAGACGATATGGGCGGTCATCGCCCAGGGCATCCCCGCGAGCGCCCGGAAAGGCGCGAAGTCGGTGGCGTCGAGGCTGGCGCGGTCCGCACGCACCGTCGGCAGCGAAGCGTGGCTGTCCACCGTGGCGCGGCCATGGCCAGGGATGTGCTTGATCACCGGCAGCACGCCACCCGCCAGAAGACCCTTGCAGGCAGCGCCGCCCAGCCGGGCAACGGCGGCGGGATCGCTGCCATAGGCGCGATCGCCGATGACGGCGTCCGCGCCGGCCACGGGAATATCCAGCACCGGCAGGCAATCGACGGTGATGCCGAGCGCGGCGAGATCGTCGGCGACGAGGCGCGCGGAGAGGAACACCGCCTCCTCCGCCGGCGCCCCCAGTGCCGCCATTCGCGCCGCCGAGGGATAGGCGCGCCAATGGGGCGGCTTCAGCCGTGCGACGCGACCGCCCTCCTGGTCGATCAGCACGGAAGCGTCCGCGCGTCCCACCGCGTCGCGGAGGGCGCGCACGAGAGCGCGGATCTGGTCTGGCGTCTCACAGTTGCGCGCGAAGAGAATGAACCCGAGCGGATCGGCATCGCGAAAGAACGTGCGCTCGTCATCGCTCAGCGTCGGACCCGCGCAGCCCAGCACAACCGCCCGCGGCTCAGGGTTTGACAAGCAAGCACCCGACGTTGCGATGCCGGAGCGCGCTGCAGATCCGGTCGGCTTCCGCGCCGTCGGCGAGCGGCCCCGCCTGGATGCGGTAGAAGACGCCCTTGTCGCCGAGGTCGACGCGCTCGGTGGCGACGGAGAGCGAGCCGACGAGGTCGGCGTTCTGCTTCTTGATGCGCGCCCATTCCTGAGCAGCACCTTCCTGCGTCTTCACCGCCCCGACCTGCAGGCGATAGCCCTTGCCGATCGCGGTTCCCGCCAGCGCCGACGGCAGCGCCGCGCTCTGCGGCGGTGCTGCGCCGTGGACCGGTGCCGCGGGCGCCACCGGGGCGACGGCCGGCGCCGGAGGTGGCGCCGCTTGCGCGGCGACTGGGGGCGGCGCCTCCGGTGTCGCGGCCGCGGGCGGCTCGGGCGGCGGCGTAGGCCGCGGCAGCGGTGCCTCGGGCGGCGGCAGCAGCCGCTCGGCCGTATCGCCGCCCTTCTGGTCGAACACCAGGCGGTTGCGGTTCGGGATCTCCATGCCGCCGGGATCCTGCGGCTTGACCTTGATCGGCTGGGTGTCCGCGTGCAGCAGCGGCACGTCGCCGCCGGAGTGACGCGCGCTGACCTTGTAGCCGAGCCAGAGGCCGCCGGCGCTCGCCACCATGACGCCGAGACCGATCGCTGCGAGGAGACCGCGATGCGGGCGGTGCTTGACGCGCCGATAGGGAATGCTGGGACGCTGCGCCGGATCGAGCGGCTCGAGATACGCCATCAGCGCATCTCCTCCACCGGCTCCACTCCGAATACCCTCAGACCGGAAGCGATCACGTGTTTGATCCCTTGCACCAGCGCCAGCCGGGCCTTGGTGAGCTCCGGCTCCTCGGCGATGAGGAAGCGCAGTCCCGCATCCTCTTTGCCTCTGTTCCATAGCATATGGAACTGGGCGGCAA
>DATKPX010000305.1:0-7792 GCA_035523855.1 Allostellaceae bacterium | reverse complement strand
CTTCAGCAAGGAGATCATCGATCAGCTGGTGCCGATGAAGCGGGCGGGAACGCCGGAGGAGGTCGCCGACCTCGTGCAGTTCCTCGCCTCCGACCGCGCGGCCTATATCTCCGGCCAGATCATCTCGATCAACGGCGGGATGATCTGAGCCGCCGCGCGGTCAGCAGCGGCAGGCGGAGCAGGAACCCCAGCATCAGCCGCGTGTGCATGCCGGTCAGCAGCGCGTTGTCCCTGACATAGTTGAAATGCGAGACGCCGCCCTCCTCCGGGCGGAAATACCGGACCGGCGCCGGCTGGTTGATCGGCGGCACGCCGCGCCAGCAGAGTCGCACTGCCGCCTCGGGATCGAAATCGAAGCGCCGCATCCAGCGGGTCCGCTCCATGATGGCCCTGAGCTCGGCCAGCGGATAGACGCGGAACCCGAAGAGGGAGTCGCCGATCCCGGTCCAGAGCGTCTCCAGATTGGCCCACCAGTTGGAGACGCGCCGGCCGACCACGCGCAGCCGCGGCGCGCTGGCGTCGAAGGCGGGAACGCCGAGGATCATTGCCTCGGGATGCGCGCGCGACAGCGCCATGAACTCCGGGATCGAGGCCGGCGAATGCTGGCCATCCGCGTCCATGGTCAGCACATGGGTGAAGCCGCGTGCAGCCGCCTCGCGCAGCCCGTCCAGCACCGCCGCGCCCTTGCCGCCGTTCTCGGGCCGCAGGATCACGCGCAGCCCCGCATCCTGCTCCGCCAGCCGCCGCAGCGCGTCGCCGGTCCCGTCGGTGCTGCCGTCCACCACCACCCAGACCGGCGTCCAATGGCGCCGCGCCTCCGACACCGTCTCCAGAACCTTGGATCCGGTGTTGTAGCTGGGAATGAGAACGAGATGGGTGGCGGAGGGGTCGGTCACGCAGGAGGGTTCGTCGGCGCCCGTGCAGCTTTACCGCGCTGACCGTGACGATGCCGCGTCCAAGGCGGCGGAAATGTCGCCGGCGGCCAGCTCCCGCTGAAAATAGCCCTGGAGCCCGGCCACTGTCTGATGCACGTCGCCCTCGACGGCGACGCGCCGGCCGAGACGGATGCGGTAGACGAGCGGGAATTCCGGCTTGCGGAACAGCGGCCAGCCCTTGGAGAGGAAACGGGAGCCGGTCTCGATGAAGACGGTCTGCACCGGCACTGCGGCATGCTTGGCAATGAGGGCGAAGCCGCCCTTGAAGTCGCCGACCGGGCGGCTTCGGGTCCGCGTGCCCTCGGGAAAGATCAGGAAATGGCGGCCGCGCCGGACCTGGCGCACCGCCTGGCGCACCAGCTTCGCCGGCGAATCGTTGCGGATGAAGCCGGCGAGGCGGGCGCCGCCGCCGAGGAAAAGGTTGTCCCAGATCTCCGCCTTGGCGGCGCAGACCACGTGGGGCAGTCGCGAAATCACCAGCACCGCGTCGAGCAGCGACGGGTGATTGGGCGCGATCACCAGCGGACCCGCGTCGGCAAGCCTGTCGAGCTCGGTGAGATCGCATCGGAGCACGCCGGTCGCCCGCATGGCGGCGATGAAGGTGCGGAACCCCGCCATCATCATCCGCTGGCCGAGCGGCTCGCCCAGGCGTCGCGGCAGCAGCCAATAGAGCGGCGCCGCGAGCGCGCTCCAGCCGAAGCTGAGAAGCCCGAAGAAGCCGAACAGCCCGTAGAAAAGCGCATGCTCATAGAGCTGGATGAGCGACGCCGCAAACGGCCCGAGCGGCCGCGCCGGACCTGCCACAAGCCCGACCCGCTTCATCACGACGCTGGTGAAATGCGGCTGCATGCCGATGTCCCGCGCCGGCTCAGCCGGCGACCTCGAGCTCGCCATCCCGTCGCCGCGCCCACCACTCCCGGATGATGCTCCTCAGGTAGCCGAGGCTGTTCGCGTAGTAGAAGAACTTGAAAAGGGTGAGCCGCCACCCGATCGGCGAGCCGCCGAAGACGTCGCCGGCGAGCAGCGAGAGCACGGCATCGTCGATCCGCAGGGGCGCCCGCGACGACATGAAGAGATCGCGGAACGCCGGCTTCCGGATGCGGTAGATGTACCAGGTGAAGGCTCGCAAGCCGCGCCGGGCCTCTCGCTCGTAGCGACGTAGGATCTGCGCCGCCCGCTGGGGCGTCTGCAGGCACGCCTCGACCGCCTCCGCGCCGAGAAACCCGGATGTCATCGCGAGATAAACGCCGGTCGAGAAGACGGGATCGATGAAGGCATAGGCGTCGCCGACCAGGATGTAATTCTTTCCGGCCATGCGATCGGCGCTGTAGGAATAATTGCCGGTGGCGGTCACCGGCGCGGCGAGGGTCGCGTCCCTCAGACGATCGGCGATCTCCGGGCAGCGCGCGATCGTCTCCATGAAGAAGCTGGCGAGATCGGTGTTGCGGGACTTGAAATAGGCCGGCGGGCCGACCGCGCCGACGCTGGTCGTGCCGTCCGCCAGCGGGATGAACCAGAACCAGCCGTGATCGAACCAGAAGATGCTGATATGGCCTTCGGCCTTGCCCGGCAGCCGGCGGGCGCCGGTGAAATGCCCGAACATTGCGGCGCTGTCGTGCTTGCGATTGCGCTTCTTGAAGCCGAGCTGGCCGGCGAGAAAGGTGTCGCGCCCGGAGGCATCGACCAGGAAATCCGCTTCCCAGCGCCGGTCCGTGCCGTCCTCGGCGCGCGCGGTGATCACCGCGCCACCAGCGCCAGGGAATTCGACCGCGGTCACGCGCGCGCCCTCGATCACCTCGGCGCCCTTCGCCGCGGCGTTCCTCAGCAGCAGATGGTCGAACTCGGAGCGGCGCACCTGGTAGGAGTAAGGCTGCGACTTGTCCCAGGCCTGGGCGAACTCGCGGCTGACCGTCCTCCGGTGGTAGGGCGAGACGAACTCGACGCCGTATTTCACCATCGAGGTGCGCTCGATCTCGTCCTTGACGCCGAGCCGCTCGAACAGCGGCAGGTTCTGCGGCAGCAGGGATTCACCGATGTGAAAGCGCGGATGCCGGTCCTTCTCCACGACCACCACCCGCCGCCCGCGCTCCGCCAGCAGCGCCGCGATCGTCGAGCCCGCCGGCCCGCCGCCGATGACGAGCACGTCGGCTCTGGGCGCGGCAGTGCCGACGGATGCGCTCGAAGCTGCGTGCTGCGCCGACAACGGGTGGGATTACCTTCCGGAAAGTAGGGACAAGCAAAACGAGACTACCAGTCCAGGTTGCCGATTTCCAGCCGAGGGCGCGAGTGAGAAAATAGGGCACGAGCGTTCCCCGCAGGATCGCCATATGCGATGGCAGGCCCCTGAAATACGACGCCTCGCGGCGGCCGGTACCGGCTAGTCTCCGGTCCCGACGGCCAACAAGGGCCGGAGCTTGGGAGGATTGGGCATGCCGGCCGAGCCGTCGCCGTGCACGATGTTCGAGAAGATCTGGTCGCGCCATCGCGTGCTCGAGCGCCCGGACGGCCAGACGCTGCTCTATGTCGATTGTCACCTGATCCATGACGGATCGGCGCCGGCCTTCCAGGTCCTGAAGAGCCGCGGCCTTCCGGTGCGCGCGCCCGCGCGCACCTTCGCGACGCCCGATCACTACGTGCTCACCGACACCCGCAAGATCGCCGAGATTCCCGATCCGGAACGGCGCGGCATGGTCGAGCAGCTGATGCAGAACACGCGCGCGGCCGGCATCACCCAGTTCGGTCTCGACGACGCGCGCCAGGGCATCGTCCATATCGTCGGTCCCGAGCAGGGGCTGAGCCAGCCCGGCATCCTGCTGGTGTGCGGCGACAGCCACACCTCGACGCACGGCGCGGTGGGAGCGCTTGCCTTTGGCATCGGCTCGACCGAGGTCTCCCATGTTCTGGCGACGCAGACCCTCTGGCAGCGCAAGCCCAGGACGCTGCGCATCGCCATCGACGGCACGCTCCCCGCCGGCGTCACCGCGAAGGACGTGATCCTCACCGTCATCGCGCGCATCGGCACCGCCGGCGCCACCGAGCATGTGATCGAGTATGCCGGCAGCGCCATCCGCGGCCTTTCCATGGAAGGACGCCTCACCCTCTGCAACATGTCGATCGAGGCCGGCGCGCGGGCCGGCATGGTGGCGCCGGACGAGACGACCTTCGACTATCTGCACGGCCGTCCCTTCGCGCCCAAGGGCGCTGCTTGGGAGGCGGCTCTCGGGCGCTGGCGGAAGCTGCCGAGCGATGCCGAGGCCCAGTTCGATTGCGAGGTGACGCTCGATGGATCGAGCTTCGCGCCGATGGTGACCTGGGGCACCAGCCCGGAGAACGCCGCGCCGATCACCGGCACCGTGCCCGATCCCGGCGCTGAGCCGGACGCCGAGAAGCGCGAGGGCATGCGTCGCGCTCTCGACTACATGGGCCTCGTCCCCGGCACCCCGCTCGACCAGGTGAGGATCGACCGCGTCTTCATCGGCTCCTGCACCAACAGCCGTATCGAGGATCTGCGCGCCGCCGCCAAGATCGTGCGGGGGCGCAAGGTCGCCGACACCGTCCGCGCCTGGGTGGTGCCCGGCAGTGGCCTCATCAAGCGCCAGGCCGAGGCCGAAGGGCTCGACCGGATCTTCAAGGCCGCCGGCTTCGATTGGCGCGAGCCCGGCTGCTCGCTCTGCCTCGGCACCAATGGCGAGATCGTGGCGCCGGGCCAGCGCTGCGCCTCCACTTCGAACCGCAATTTCGTCGGCCGCCAGGGGCCGGGCGCCCGCACCCACCTGATGAGCCCGGCGATGGCCGCCGCCGCCGCGGTGACCGGCCACCTCACCGATGTGCGACGGCTGGAGACCGCGCCATGACCCCCTTCGTCAGCCTGGAGGCCGCGGCGCTGCCGATCGCGCAGCCGAATTTCGACACCGACCAGATCATTCCCGCGCGGTTCCTGAGCCGCGATCGCGAGCTGGGCCTCGCCGAATGCCTGTTCCGCGACCTGCGTTTCGCGCCGGACGGCTCGGAGCGGCCGGAATTCCCGCTCAACAAGCCCGAGTTCCGCGCCGCCCGGATCGTGGTCGGCGAGAAGAACTTCGCCTGCGGCTCCTCGCGGGAGAACGCGGTCTGGGCGCTGGCCGATTACGGCTTCCGCGCCGCGATCGCGCCCAGCTTCGGCGACATCTTCCGCAACAACTGCCTCAAGAACGGCGTGCTGCCGGTCGCGCTGCCGGCCGCGGTGGTGACCGGCCTCATCGAGACGCTGCAAGCGACACCGGGCGCTCGCGTCGCGATCGACCTGCCGTCGCAGACCGTGACCCTGCCGGACGGCTCGCAGCATCGTTTCGAGATCGATCCCTTCGCCAAGCATTGCCTGCTGAACGGCGTCGACGAGCTGGCCTTCACCCTCTCGCAGGTGGACGAGATCGCCGCCTTCGAGAACCGCTACGGCCGAGAGAACATCTGAAGGAGACCCATCCCATGAAAATCGCGGTGCTGCCGGGCGACGGTATCGGCCCCGAGGTGACGGCGCAATCGGTGAAGGTGCTGCGCGCGGTGGCCAGCAACCGGTTCGACCTCAGCATGGAGGAAGCGCCGATCGGACAGGCCGGCGTCGACGCGGCGGGCGATCCGCTGCCGGCGGCGACCCTGAAGCTCGCCAGCGGCTCGGACGCGATCCTGTTCGGCGCCGCCGGCGGCCTCACCGACCAGCTGCCGGACCGCTCGAAGCGGCCGGGCCTCGGCCTCCTGAAGCTGCGCAAAGCGCTGCAGCTCTTCGCCAACTTCCGTCCCGCCGTGCTCTTCCCGGAGCTGATCGGCGCGTCGACGCTGAAGCCGGAGGTGGTGGAAGGCGTCGACATGATGATCCTCCGCGAGCTCACCGGCGATCTCTATTTCGGCGAGCCGCGCGGCTTCCGCACCGAGAACGGCAAGCGCGTCGGCATCAACACCATGCGCTACGACGAGGACGAGATCGCCCGCATCGCCCGCGTGGGATTCGAGACCGCTCGCAAGCGCCGGCGCAAGCTCTGCTCGGTTGACAAGGCGAACGTGTTGGAGACCATGCATCTCTGGCGCGAGGTGGTGACCGAGGTCGGCCGCGACTATCCCGACGTGGAGTTGACGCATCTCTACGTCGACGCCGCCTCGATGATGCTGATCCGGTCGCCGCGCTCGTTCGACGTGATCGTCACCGGCAACGTGTTCGGCGACATCCTCTCCGATGCGGCGGCGATGCTGACGGGCTCGATCGGCATGCTGCCCTCCGCCTCCATGGGCGCCGGGACCCTCGGCCTCTTCGAGCCGGTGCACGGCTCGGCGCCGGACATCGCCGGCAAGAACCTCGCCAACCCGCTCGCCTCGATCCTCTCCTCCGCCATGCTGCTGCGCTATTCCCTCGGCAAGCCCGAGGAGGCCGACCGCATCGAGAAGGCGGTCCGCGCCGTCCTCGCCAAGGGATATCGCACCGCCGACATCTTCCAGCCGGGCATGCGCAAGGTCGGCACCGAGGAGATGGGCGAGGCGGTGGTGGCGGCGCTGGAGCACTGACCCGAGGTCGTGGTGGCTGGGGTTCCGCCCGACGAGGAGCGCGGTTTCCCCGCCCGAGAGTCCAAGGGTATAACGGCGTCTCCGGGCACCCTGGCCGCTACGGCCGGGGTCGCCTCCCAGGACCCTGGCGCGCCGGTGAACCTCCGCATCGATCTCCTGACCCTGCAGCTCTTCGTCGCCATCGTCGAGGAGCAGAGCATCGCCAAGGCGGCGGAAAAGAAGCACATCGCGGTCTCCGCGGTGAGCCGGCGCATCTCCGACCTGGAAGAGATGCTGCAGGTCGAGCTGCTTTATCGGCGATCGAAGGGCATCGAGCCGACCGCTGCCGGCTTCGCGCTGCTGGAGCATGCGCGGATCGTGCTCGGCAACCTCGTCCATCTCGAGACCGATCTCATAGGCTATCGCCAGGGCACGCGCGGCCACATCCGCCTCTTCGTCAACAAGTCGGCGATCCTCGAATCGCTCGCCCAGCAGCTGGGGGAATTCCTGGTGCTGCATCCGCTGGTGCGGGTCGATCTCGACGAGAGCATCAGCCCGGAGATCATCCAGGCGGTGACCGAAAACCGCGCCGACCTCGGCATCTTCGGCGGCAACATCCTGGCGCCCGACCTCGAATGCTTCCCCTATCGCCAGGACAATCTGGTGGCGATCCTGCCGGCCGATCATCCGCTCGCCAACCGACCCGCGGTGCGCTTCTCGGAGCTGGTCGCGCTCGAGTTCATCAGCCTGGAGAAAGGCAGCTCGATCGACACGCTCTGCATCAAGGCGGCCGCCGAGCTCGGCCGGCAGCTCAAGGTGCGGATCCGGGTCAGCGGCTTCGACGCTCTCCTGCGCCTGGTGCAGGCGCGGATGGGCGCCGGCGTCGTGCCGCAGGAGATCACCGCCGGCCGCTTCGACCTCGCCGGCCTCGCTGTCGTCCCCATCGACGAGCCCTGGGCGCTCCGCACCCTCGTGCTGGCGGTGCGCGATCGGGCGTCCCTGCCGCCGGCGACCCGCCTCCTGGTCGACTACCTGTTGAAGCCGGGATCCCGCGACGCTTAGCTCGCGCCCCGATCGAATTGCTTTGCCCAATCGCGTCGGCCGCCGTCGTGGGCCGCGATGGCGGCTTGCCGAACCGCGACTTTCGCCGACCCGCTCGGCTCCTATAATCCGACCGGTTTTCCTGCAAAAATGGGCGCGTACGGATCGCAGACGCCCGCACGAGGGAGGAAGAAGATGGCGATGATCCTGACGCGTCGGTCCCTGATCTGTGTCGCCGGCGCCGGCGGCCTCACACTTGCCCTCGGGAGCCGCGCCCGCGCGGCCGATCTCAAGCCGGCCCGGGA
>DATKPX010000304.1:0-5999 GCA_035523855.1 Allostellaceae bacterium | reverse complement strand
CGAGCCGGCGGGTGCGCTTCAGCTCGGCGTCATGCAGGCGCTGCGCGACGATGAGGAGGTCCTCGTACTGGGTCTCGAGATCGTACCAGGAGCAGAAGCGCGCGCGCTGATAGTCCTCGTCGCCCTGGGCGAGAGGATCCTCGCTGAAGAGGGTGCGGAGCCGCGTCACCGCCTCATCAATGATGTCGATCTTGGCGCTCTTCCAGACGAAGACGAGATCGGCATTGCCGAGCGCGAATAGTGCGCCGCCGACATTGACCACCAGGGACTCGAAGAAATGGATGGCGATGCGGACCTGCTCGCCGCGGAGGTTGTAGGCGCGCAACTGCGAGAGATGGATGTGAACCGCGCGGCGGCCGTGGCGGTGCTTCGCCAGCCGGCGGAGAAGATCGAGGAGCTGACGCTCCTGCAGCGGGTCTCCCAGCTCGGTCGGACGATGTCGCAACGTGTTCGACAGCATAGGGTGTCCCTCGCGGATGACTCCGACCCTTCAGGGCCGTGCAGCCACGGAGCAAGCGCCGTGCCAGCCAGGAAACCCGCATTTTGCAGGCATTTTCGCGGGCTGCGCCGCGCGCGGTCGGCAAGATCTGGTGCCCCCGGCGTCCGCCCGGCAGAATTTGCCGACGCGCTGTCGGGTGCCGCCGGGATCTGAAATACTGAGACATGAGCGCTGCCCGCGCCCGCCGTTCCAGGAGGCCGCCATGACCGATCCCGCTCTCGCCGTCATTCCCGCCCGCCGCGGCAAGGCGGTGGCGCTCGCCAGGGGGCAGACCATCCGGGTGATCAACACCCACGGGACCCAGGTGCTCGATACCTGGGCCTTCAATCGCGGCGATCTCGGCGAGGCCATGTCGATGGAGCATTCGCGCTCCTTCAACAGCAAGATCATGCTCGGCGTCGGCGACAGCTACGTCTCGGAGCGGCGGCGGCCGATGCTGACGGTGATCGAGGATACCTCGCCGGGCATCCACGACACCTTGCTCTGCGCCTGCAACCGCTACATCTACGAGGAGCAGGGCTGCCGGGACTATCACCGCAACTGCGCCGACAACCTGCACGAGGCGCTGGCGGAGATGGGGCTCAAGGTCCCGTTCACGCCGGGACCGCTCAATCTCTTCATGAACATCCCCGTCAATCCCGATCACTCGATCAGCCGGCTGCCACCCGTGTCGCGCGCCGGCGACCATGTCCGGCTCAAGGCCGCGATGGATCTCGTGGTGGTGTTCTCCGCCTGCCCGCAGGACATGAGTCCGATCAACGGCGCCCAGAAGACGCCGCGGGATGCGCACTACGCGATCGAAGGCTAGGTCGGGCGGTCGGGAAAGGTGACGGGGACGCCGGGGAGCCGCGGCCCCATCAGCACGTTCTCGGGATAGGCGCTGAGGATGGCGCGGCGCGCCAGCACATTGCGCTCGGTCAATCCCGGCTCCGGCACCGGCTCGGCGGCGAAGTGCTGCCAGCGGTCGATGCCGCGCACCAGCTGGCCGGAGCCGTGCCCGACATTCTGCCGCCCGGCTGCCGGCGTGTAGTCGTAGAGGATCGCCATGCGCCGGCGGCTCGAGCGGTTCGGCGCCGACCCGTGCACGGCGTTGCTGTGGAAGATCACCGCCTCGCCCGGCCTGAGATGCATGTCGACCGCGGTGCCCTCGTCGACGTCCTTGACCCGCGCCACCAGCCGCTTGAGCTGGCCCGGCGCCTCGGTCACCGAGAAGGGGCGCACGCGGTCATGCGTGCGCGGCAGGATGCGCAAGCAGCCGTTGTCCGCGCCCGCGTCGGAGAGCGCCACATAGGCGATGACAAAGAGCGGCGTCACCTCGATGCGCGCGGAATCCTGGTGCCAGCCATAGTCGACCGCGCTGCCGGGGTTCTTGTTCCGGAACACCGCGTTGGTCATGAGGATGTCGGCGCCGATCAGATCCTCGACCGCATCGAGGAGGCGCGGGTGGCGGCCGAGCTCGTAGACCCAGTCGAAAAGCAGGTTCGCCTTGATGTCGAAGGCCCAGGCGATGTCCTGGGGGCGCTCGGCCTCGAACGCCTCCATGCGCGCGACGAGCGCCGCGACCTCGTCGGCACGCAGCACCGGCACGCCGGTCACGTAGCCGTCGCGGCGGAACCCGGCGATGTCATCATCACTGAGCAGCTTTCCCACGGGCGCGACTCCGCTCCGACTTGATCCGTCGGAGCGAAGTTATGCCATTGCGGGCCCGCCGGGGAGAAGCCTCCGCGATGTCGCGGGGGCCCTTAGGCGCCGAGCCGCTCCAGCTCCAGCGGGCGTCGCTGGGCCTGGTGGCCGTGGCCGGCGACGAGGTGACCTTCCTCGGTGGCCGCGCTGCGGAAGTAGAGCAGGAGGTAGACGCGGATCGCGGCCGTGAGCGTGGAGGCGAGGCTGCTGCGCTGGATCTGGGTCACCAGGGCCGGCATCGTCGTGCCCTCGCGATCCCGGATCTCGTTGAGCGCGGTCCACATTTCGGGCTCGAGCCGAACACTCGTGCGGCGTCCGGCCACCCGGACATTACCCGTCACCAGGGAGGATTTGCGCCGGCCGGAGCGATTCTGCCGATCCTCGCCGTCGACCTCCGCGACCTTCTTTTCCATAAACACGGTGCGATCCTCCATCTGCCGAAATCGAGGGACAGAGAAGCATCGGTTCCCGCGAGGCGCGATGACTTGGATCAATATTTCTCGCAAATAGGTTTTGGCCCGTCCTGGGCTCGCGGTTCAGCCCTCCCGGCGCTGGCGGCCGTAGAGCAGCAGCATCGCGATGATGACGACGCCATAGATGATCTGCCGGCCCGATTCCGGCATCTGCACCACCGAGAGGATCGACTGCAGCAGCGTGATGAGAATGACGCCGGCGACCGTCCCGAGATAGGTGCCGCGGCCGCCGAGGATGCTGGTGCCGCCCAGCACCACCGCGGCGATCGCCGGCAGCAGGTAGGGATCGCCCATCGCCTGATAGGCCTTGGTGGAATAGCCCGCCAGCAGCACGCCGGCGAGGCCGGAGCAGCCGCCGGCGATGGCGAAGCAGCTCACCACCACGGCGCGGGTGTTGACGCCGGAGAGATAGGCCGCCCGCTCGCGATTGCCGATGGCATAGATGTAGCGGCCGAAGGTCGTGCGGCTCAGCAGCGCCACCGTGAGCCCGCCCACCAGCGTCCAGACCCAGAGCGCGTTCGGAATGCCGGCGACGGCGCGGTCGACGGCGATCACATGCATCGCCTCGGTGGAGCGGTCCTGCGGCGCGAAGCCGCTGGTGTGCAGCACCATCAGCCCCTGGACGATGGCATTGGTGCCGAGGGTGAAGATCATCGAGGGGACGCGCAGATAGGCGACGCCGACGCCGTTGACGAGCCCGGCGGCGACGCCGCAGCCGATCCCGATCGGGATCGCCAGCGCGACGCCGAGCTCGCCCCAGCCCGCCGCCGCGGTCGCCATCATGCCGCCGGTGGTGACGACCCAGGGGATCGAGAGATCGATGTGGCCGAGCAGCACCACCAGCATCACGCCCGAGGCGATGACGCCGAGAAAGGCTGCCACGTTAAGCTGCTGCAGCAGGTATTCGAGCGACAGGAAATTCCGCGAATAGAGCGAGCCGCCCAGCAGCAGCAGCGCGATGCAGCCGAAGGCGGCGAGCACCGCGGGATCGATGCGGCGGCGCATGGCGGCGGCCGCAGGAAGCGCGCCCGCCTTCATCGATAGAGCTCCAGCCGGTTGCGCACGCCGATGAGGCGGAAGGAGCCGAGGCTGATCGCTGCCAGCAGCACCGCGCCGAGGAACAGCGGCTGCCAGAGCGCGTCCATGTCGAAGACGAACAGCAGGTCTCCGATGGTGCGCAGCACGAAGGCGCCGAAGATCGAGCCGATCGCGCCGCCGGAGCCGCCGAACAGCGAGGTGCCACCCACCACGACGGCGGCGATCGCGGTCAGCGTGTAGGTGCCGCCGAGCGCCGCCGACGCCTCGCCGGAATAGGTGATGCAGGTGAGCAATAGCCCGGCGATCGCCGACAGCAGTCCCGCCAGCACATAGGCCAGCAGTGTCGCCCGGGCAATCGGCACGCCGGACATATAGGCCGCCTGCTCGGAGGATCCCACCGCATAGGCGGCGCGGCCGAGGACCGAGCGGCGATAGGGCAGCCAGACCACAAGCACGACCGCGAGCAGCAGCAGCAGCGAGGCCGGGACGCCGCCCGGCAGCGATCCCGTCAGCGCATCCGCGAGCCCGCCGTCGACGTCGCCGCCTGGTGCCGGTCGCAACGCCAGGGCGACGCCGTAATAGATCGAGCTGGTGGCGAGCGTCGCGATGATCGGCTGGATCCGGCCATAGACCACGACCGCGCCGTTGATCGCGCCGCAGAGGACGCCGAGAGCGAGCACCGCCAGCGTGCCGAGCGCCACCTCGACGGGCGAGCCCACCATGATCGAGGAGGCGAGGCAGTTGGTGAGCACCAGCACCATGCCGACCGAGAGATCGAGACCGGCGGTCAGCACCGGGATGGTCTGCGCCATCGCCACCAGCGCCAGCAGCACGCCCTTGTTGGCGGCGGTGCTCGCCACGTTGGCGGTGAGGCCGGCGGGGTGCTTGCCGATGTAGAGCAGGAACATGGCGATGAAGAGCGCCGCCGCCAGCAGCACGGGGCGTTGCTCGGCGAGCCGGAATCGCCAGTCGCGGCTCACGCCCGCGCCTCCGCCGCTCCCGGCGCATGGTCGAGGTCGCCGAGATTGAAGGCGGCGGCCAGCAGGTTGCGCTCGGTGATCGCGTCGCCCTCGAGGACGCGCACGACCGCGCCGTCGTAGAGCACCAGCACCCGATCGCAGCAGCCGATGAGCTCGTCGTAGTCGGTGGAGTAGAAGAGGATCGCGGCGCCGGCATCGGCGAGGCGGCGCAGCAGCTGATAGAGCTCCTGCTTCGTGCCGACGTCGATGCCGCGGGTGGGATCGTTGAGCAGGATCACCTTCGGCCGCGTCAGCAGCCATTTGCCGATGACGACCTTCTGCTGATTGCCGCCGGAGAGCGCCGCCACCGGCTGGCCGAGGTCGTCGCAGCGGATCCGCAGCAGCGCCATCATCTCCTCGACCGCCGCCGCCTCGGCGCGCCGGTCGACGAGGCCGAGCCGGCTCAGCCCGGGGAGGGCGGCGAAGGAGAGGTTGTCCCGCACCGACATCGGCAGCATCAGCCCCTCGGTCTTGCGGTCCTCGGGAATGAGCGCCATCGCGGCATGGCCCGATTTCGCCGCCGTCGGCGAGGAGAGCGCCGCGCGCCGGCCTGCCAGCTCTACCGTGCCGCCGACGCCGTCGAGAACGCCGAAGAGGGCGAGCAGCAGCTCGCGCTGGCCTTGCCCGTCGAGACCGCCGAGGCCGACGACCTCGCCCGGCTTGATCTCAAGACTCACCGATCTGAGCTGGCCCGCCCAGCTCAGATCGGTGACCCGCAGCACCGGCGCGCCGTCTCGCGGCAGCGCGGGCTTGGGCGGGAAAACATTCTTGTATTCGCGGCCGATGATCATCTCGACGATCTCGCCGTCGCTCTTGCTGCCGGCGGGGAAGGTCGCGACGTAGCGCCCGTTGCGGTAGACCGTGCAGTCGTCGGCGATGGCGGCGATCTCGTGCATGCGGTGCGAGATGTAGACGATCGCCATCCCCTCCTGGCGCAGCTGCCGCAGCGTGGCGAAGACCTTCTCCACCTCGGCGGCAGCGAGCGCCGAGGTCGCCTCGTCGAGGATGAGGAGGCGCGGGTTGCGCGCCAGCGCCTTGGCGATCTCCACCATCTGCCGCCGCGACAGCGGCAAGTCCTTGACCAGCGCCATCGGATGGACCTCGGGCGCGCCGGCGCGCTCGAGCGCCTCTTCGGCGATTCGTCGCTGCGCGCGCCGGTCGATGAGTCCGAAGCGCCGCGGCGGATTGGAGATGGCGATATTGTCGGCGACCGAGAGGTCGGGAACGAGCGAAAGCTCCTGGAAGATGCAGACGATCCCGGCGCGGTTGGCGGCGGCGGGCGAATCG
>DATKPX010000303.1:0-6922 GCA_035523855.1 Allostellaceae bacterium | reverse complement strand
TGGTCTCCGCCGGCCAGGAGCTGGTGACGACGGCCGCCGACTATCTCGACTATGCGCTGGAGCAGCCGGAGACCCAGGTGGTTGGGCTCTTCCTGGAGACGGTGCGCGATCCCGCCAAATTCCAGCGCGCTCTCGAGAAGGCGGCGGAGCGCGAAATTCCCGTGGTCGCCCTCAAGGTCGGCCGCACCGAGGCGAGCGCGGCGCTCGCCATGAGCCATTCCGGCGCCATCGCCGGCAACGACGCCGCCTACCAGGCGCTCTTCGGCCGCTACGGCGTGCTGCGCGTCTCCAACGTGGACGAGCTGGGCGCGACGCTCCTCTTCTTCCAGCAGGGCCGGCGCGCGCGCTCCGGCGGCCTCGCCGCGATCCACGATTCCGGCGGCGAGCGCGAGATGGTGATTGATCTCGCCGAGGACCAGCGCGTGCCCTTCGCCAGGATCGGGCCGGAAACGGCGGCGAAGCTGAAGTCGAGACTCGAATTCGGCCTGGAGCCGATCAATCCCCTCGATGCCTGGGGCACCGGCCGCGACTTCGTCGACATCTTCGCCGACTGCTTCACGGCGCTGATGGAGGATGCCGATACGGGCCTCGGCATCTTCTTCAACGACATCCGCGATCCCTCCTACCTCTCGGCGGGATTCTCGGAGGTGTGCCGGCGCGTCGTCGCCACTACCGACAAGCCGCTCGCCCTTGTCACCAACTACAGCCAGGTCCGTCACGACCAGCTGGCGCTCGCGCTCACCGAGGCTGGCGTGCCGGTGCTCGACGGCACCGTTCCGGGATTGCAAGCGGCTGGGCACCTGCTGGCGCATCGCGATTTCCTCGCCCGCCGCGCCGATCCGCCGCCGGCGGTTCAGCCGCGGCGCGACTGGCGTAAGATCCTGAGCGGACGCCAGGGCGTGCTGTCGGAGGCGGAGGCTTTCGAGCTGCTCGCCGATTTCGGCATTCCGACCGTGCCGGCGGCGATCGTCGAGAGCGCTGCCGCAGCGCTCGCCGCAGCGGAGCGCATCGGCTTCCCCGCCGTTCTCAAGACGGCGATGCCGGGCATCCTGCACAAGACCGAGGTGGGCGGCGTGAAGCTCCACCTCTCGGATGCCGCCGCGATCACAGCCGCCTACGATGATCTCGCCACGCGGCTCGGGCCGCGCGTGCTGGTGACGCGCATGGCCCCATCAGGCACCGAGCTCGCCCTCGGCCTCATCGACGACCGGCAGTTCGGGCCGGTGGTGATGGTGGCGGCGGGCGGCATATTGGTGGAGCTGTTGCGCGACGCCCGCTACGGGCTCGCTCCCTTCGGCCCTTCGACGGCGCGGCGTCTCATCGACGGTCTTGCCGCGCGTAAGCTGCTCGACGGCGTGCGCGGCGCGCCGCCCGCCGACCTCGCCGCCCTTGCGGAGACCATCGCGCGCTTCTCCGTGATGACGGCGACGCTCGGCGATACGGTCAAGGAGATCGACATCAACCCGCTGATCGTCGGGGCCGCCGGCGCTGTCGCCGTCGACGCCCTCGTCGTGCTGCCCTAGGAGCCGCCATGGATCTGCGCATCCCCGAGACCGACCTCGCCTGGAAACGGAAAGCGAAAGAGTTCGCGGAGACCCAGCTCTTTCCGCAGGAAGAGACACTGGAGCATGACGGCCACCTGCCGCCGGAGACGCTGGCGCGGCTGCGCAAAGCGGTGGTCGAGCACGGTCTCAACGCGATCAACCACGCCCGCGAGGATGGCGGCCAGGGCCTCTCCCAGCTGCAGCAGACCCTGGTGAACGAGGAGGTGGGCAAGGCGACGGGAGCGCTCTGGGCGATCCTCTGGCACCCGCCGGTGCCGCTCAAATACGGCACGCCCGACCAGAAGCGCGCGTACCTGATCCCGAGCTGCCGCGGCGAGCGGCGCGCCTCCTACGCCATCACCGAGGCGGGGGCCGGCTCCGATCCGCGGCTGGTAGCGACGCGCGCGGACTATCGCAACGGCAAATACTATCTCTCCGGCGAGAAATGGTTCGTCACGTCAGGCGACTATTCCGACTATCTCGTCGTCCACGCCCATGTGGACGGCGACGCCGGCAAGCCCACCCTCTTCCTGGTCGACAAGGATCTGCCGGGCGTGCGCATCAAGCGGGTGCCGAAATTCATGCACACCTATGTCTTCGGCCATCCGGAATTCATCTTCGAGAAGGTGGAGCTCGAGCCCTCCCGCGTGCTGGGCGGGGTGGGCCAGGGCTTCGAGCTCACCAAGGACTGGTTCGTCGAGGCGCGCCTGCAGATCGCCGCCAACTGCCTCGGCGCCGCGACCCGCGCCGCCGAGGTGGCGAATGCCTGGGCCGCGGAGCGCGTGCAGTTCGGCCGCGCCATCCGCGAGTTCCAGGCGATCGAGTTCATGCTGGCGGACATGGCGGTCGATATCATGGCGATGAAGAGCCTCGTCTACCGCGTCGCCTGGGAGATCGACCAGGGCATCGACCGCAAGCTGGCGCATGCCCGCGCCAGCGCGGTGAAGCTCTTCGCCTCGGAGACCGCCGGCCGCGTCATCGACAAGGCGCTGCAGATCCTGGGCGGGCGCGGCTATATGCGGGAGAACCCGGTGGAGCGGCTCTATCGCGACATCCGCGTCGACCGCATCTGGGAAGGCACCTCGGAGATCCAGCGCGCCGTGATCGGCGGCCAGATCAAGAAGCGGGGGTTGGCGCCTTATACCGAGTGGGTGTGAAGGGGTGGGCACCTTGCGTCCTTCGACGCGCTCCCTTCGGTCGCTTGCTCAGGATGAGGCGGATGAGAGATGCCGCAAAGAAAATCTCCCCATCCTGAGCAAGCGAAGCGCGTCGAAGGACGCAGGATCACCTTGCAGCGCCCTCACACGTGGCCGGCTGCGGCAGCCTGCTTGATGTTGACGTCGCGGTATTGGGTCCAGGCGTTACGGAGCGCCGCCATGCAGACGGGGTCCTCGTCCACCTCGGGCTCGGGATCCCGATCCCAATAGCCCCAGCGGTCCTCGCCGCGCATCAGCATTGCCGTGCGCCGGCCGATGGTGGAGCGCACATGCGCGGGAATGAAGAAGAAGGCGAGGCCGATGCGGCGGTCGTCGGAAGTGTTGGCCGCCGAGCCGTGCGCCGCGCGCTCCTGATGCAGCGAGAACTGGCCCGCCTCCAGCACCAGATCGACTGCCCTGCTCTCGTCCAGCCCCTGGATCTGCTGGCCGCGCGCCAGGAGGTTGTCCTTGGCGTAGGTCTCCACGTGGGTGAGATCGGGACCGAGATGGGTCCCGGGCATGACGCGGAGACAGCCGTTGCCGGGATTGCTGTCGGTGAGGCCCACCCAGGCGGTCACCTCCTGGTGCGGGTCGAGGCCGAAATAGGCGGAGTCCTGGTGCCAGCTCACATAGCGGCTGTCATGGGCGTTCTTGGAGAAGAGCGAGGCGCCGAAGAGCAGGATGTCGGGCCCGATCACGTCCTCGACCGCGTCGAGGATCTCCTTGCGCCTCGCCAGCGCCACCAGCGAGGGGAAGGGCAGATGCGCCTTGATCTTCATGATGCGCTGCGCCTCGTGGCCGAGTTTCCTCTCGAAGCGCTCCAGCCGCTCGCGCTCGGCGCGCGCCTCGGCGGTGGAGAGGACGCGGAACGGGAAGGCGTAGCCCTCGCGGCGGAACTGGGCGAGCTGGGCCTCGGTGAGCGACTTGGGCATCGTTGCGACCTATAGCTTGATGTAGGATTCGGTGAGGCGCTTCAGCACGTAGTCGCCGCTCATCACCGGCGCGTGGCGCGGCGGATTGCCGGGACCCTGACAGCTCGGCAGGCAGCTCACCTCCACATCGAAATTCGGATGGAAGAAGAACGGCACCGAGTAGCGCTCGCGGCCGGAGAGGTTGATGACGCGATGCCTGGTCGCCGGATACTGGTCGTTGGTCCACTGCCCCATCATCTCGCCGAGATTGCAGACGAAGGTGCCGGGAACGGGCGGCGCGTCGATCCACTCGCCGGCGCGGTTCTGCACCTGCAGCCCGCCCACCTCGTCCTGAGCCAGGATGGTGAGATAGCCGTAATCGGAATGGGCGCCGCAGCCGGGCGGGCCGATCGGCGCGTCCTGCGGCGGATAGTGCAGCACGCGCAGGATCGCGGTCGGACGGTCGAGGTTGGCGGCGAAGAAACTCTCCGGCAGCCGCAGCCCCAGCGCCAGGCCGCGCGAGATCAGGCGCCCGAGGTCAGCGAGCGCGTCATAGTAGCGGGTAAGCGCGTCGCGGAAGCCCGCCGGCCCGGCCGGCCACTGGTTCGGCCCGTGCAGCGGCTTGCCGGCGCGGACGTCGGGATCGTCCGGCGAGAGGTCGAGGGCCATGTCGAATCCCTCCTTGACGTCGCCGCCCACCGCCGGATCGGTGACCTCGCCGCCGAGCGGGAAATATCCCCGGAACAGCGGCGAGGCCTTCATCGCGACCCGCATCTTCTCCACCTCGGGCAGCGCGAAGAAGGCGCGCGCGGCGGCGAAGACGCCGGACAGCACCGCCGAATCAACACCGTGCCCGCGAGCATAGAAGAAGCCGACGTTGCGACACGCCGCGTCGATGGCGCGCCCGCAGGCGGCGCGCGCCGCCGCGTCGGCGCCGCGCAGCGGCGAGATATCGACGATGGGGATCGAGCGGAAATCCGCGGTGGTTGTCCCTTCCGTCTCGATCGCCGTCATGGGTGCCCTCCCCTCCTGAGCACGGGTTGAGCAGATCGGCGCGCCACCGCCTCGCCAATGAGCAGCCATGGCGGAAGCGGCGCGCGCCGCGCTCCGGTCATTAATCGAGCAATTGGCATGCCAGGGTTGCCTGGCCCTATACTGTTCCTGCGCCAAGGAGGGGCGATGGGTCTGCTGAGCGGCGATGAGAGGGCGCGGTTCCACCGCGACGGCGTTGTCCATCCGCTGCGCTGCATGGCGGCGGCGGACGCGCTGGGCCGGGCGCAGGCGCTGCAGGAATTCGCCGCCGGCGCCGGCGTGCCGCTCACCAGGCTCCTGCGCTTCAAGGCGCATCTGCGCTTCCGCATGCTGGAGGAGATCGCCCGCAACCCGGCGATCCTCGACGCCGTCGAGAGCCTGATCGGCCCCGACATCATGGTCTTCACCTCGACGGTCTGGGCGAAGCAGGCCGGCGACCGCGCCTACGTCTCCTGGCACCAGGACTCCGCCTATTTCGGCCTGGAGCCGCACGAGGAGGTGACCGCCTGGGTCGCGCTCACCGACAGCCGCCGCGACAACGGCTGCCTGCGCATCATGCCGGGAAGCCATCTCGCCGCGGATTTCAGCCATGAAGAGACACAGCATCCCGACAACCTGCTGATCCGCGGCCAGGCGATCGCCGGCCTCGACGAGACGCGCGCCCTCGACATCGAGCTGGAGCCCGGCCAGTTCTCGCTGCACCAGGAGCGCACCGTGCACGGCTCGCTGCCGAACGGCTCGGCGCGGCCGCGCATCGGCTATGCCATCTTCTACATCCCGCCCCATGTGCGCTCGACGCTTGGCCGGCGCAACGCGCTCCTGGTGCGCGGGCAGGACCGCCATGGCCACTGGGACAGCGATCCCGTTCCCGAGGGCGACAACGACCCCGCCATCGAGGCCTTCATGCAGCGCAGCTTCCAGCGCTACCGCGATCAGGAGGCGTCGGCGGCGAGGTAGTCGAAGGCGGTCATGGCGTGGACATAGAAGACCGCCGCCAGATCCTCCAGCGTCACGTGCTCGTCGACGCCGCCCATGCCGTGCGGCACCGGCCCGTGGACCACCGCCGGAACGCCCTTGTAGCGGTAGAAGCGGGAATCCGAGAAACCCAGCCGCATGTTGCGGGCAACCGGCTTGCCGAGGAAGGCTTCCGCGTTGGCGGCGGCGCGGCGGATGATCTCATGATCGGGATCGGTCCAGTTCGGCTCGGTGCCCGCCAGCACCGAGAAGCGCAGATCCGGCCGGTCGCCGATGAGCCGCTCGATCTCCGAGACCATCTCCTTCACCGTGAGACCCGGCGGAAAGCGGATGTCGGCGCGGGCCCGCGCGCTGTCGGGGATCAGGTTGACGCTGATGCCGCCCTGGATCACGCCGAGATTGACGGTGACCTGCTTCAGCGCCGCGGTCTCGCCCTTGCCGGAGACCGCCTCCGACCGTTCCGCCGCCGCATCGATGGCGGCGACGATGTCGGGCGGAATGGGACAAGGAAGCTCGCGGAGCTGCAATAGGCGCTGCAGCGCCGTCATCAGCGCCTCGATGGCGTTGCGGCCGAGATGGACATGGGCGCCGTGATGGCTCTTGCCGGTGGCTTCCACCTCGATCCAGAGCTGTCCCTTCTCGCCGAAGCGCAGCACGTCCGGCGAGCCGGCATCGCCGCTCAGCATGGCATCGCCGATGGAGTCGGGCTCGTGGGCGAGCAGGTATTGCGTGCCCCAATGACCGCCGGTCTCCTCGTCCCCCACCAGCGCCAGGGTGAGCTCGCCGGCGAGCGCGTCGCGATGGCGCGCCAGCAGCAGCAGCGCGGTGACCGCCACCGCCAGCCCCGCCTTCATGTCCGAGGCGCCGCGGCCGTAGAGCCGGTTGCCGACGATGGCGCCGCCCAGGGGATCGACCGACCAGCCCTTGCTGTCGCCGACGGGGAAGGTATCGAGATGGCCGTTGATCACCAGGTGCCGGCCCGGCCGCGCGGCTTTCAGCTTGGCGATCAGGTTCGCCGCCGGCGCCTTCGCCACCACGCGGCGGCAGGCGATGTCAGGCCCCGCCTTGAGCCGCGCCTCGATGAAATCGGCGATCGGTCCGGTATCGCCGGGCGGATTGCCGCTGGGAACGCGGACGAGCTCGGCCGCCAGCGCCGTCACCTCGGGAATGGCGGCACGGACCGCGGCCTCGAAACGCGCTCGGGCGGCGCTCATGCCCCAAGCAGCCCCAGCGTCGCCGCGCGCTCGCCGGTGGAGACGGTCGA
>DATKPX010000302.1:0-6195 GCA_035523855.1 Allostellaceae bacterium | reverse complement strand
ATGGCGCGGCGCGGCATTGACCTGGGTCAAGCCAGCTCCGGCCGATCCCGCGAGCGATTTCAAGGCGCTGCGGGTACCCGCGCAGGCGCCGAAACCCTAGCGCGGCTCGGTCCAGCTCTCGGAGAAGGCGAGCGCGCTGGTGCTGAACGGCCGCCCCTCGCGCTCGGTCGCCCAGGGCCGCCCCGCCGCCTGCCGGCCGTTGAGCGAGAGCCGCGCGCCGAGCGCCGGCACCAGCACGGTGCTGAGCCCATAGCGCCGGCCGGGCGGCTCGTTGGGCTGGGTGTGGATCAGCAGGGGTTCGCCGATCTCGTACCAGGTGAGCGCGATCTCGGCGTCGGGCGCGATCACCCGCTCCGTCCAGAAATCGCGGACATCGCCGGATTTCTCGAACTCCGCATCGCTGACAGGGATGCCGGTGTCCGCGAGTTCCTCATTGAGCATGCCCTGGACGGTGGTCTGCAGCCAGCGCGCCATGGCGATGTTGTCGGAATAGATCCGCCAGCGGTTCTCGGTGAGCTCGCTCTTCAGGTAGAGCACGTGGCCCGGCCCCGCCGGGCAGAACAGGATCCGCCAGAAGCTGGCATTGGTGGTGAGCGGATCGCCCGACTTCGCGCTGAGGCGCAGGAACGGGTTCTCGCCGGTCAGAACGACGCGATTGGAATCGGCGGCCATCGGGCATCTCCCTCGTTATTGCGACGCAGCCTAGCATGGACGCCCGCGGCGCGGCAGCATCGCGGCAGGGTCATAGCGATTGTTCAGGAATTACCGCGACAGTAGCGTGAAAAGAAGGGGGAGATCATGTACAGCGATAGCGATCTGGACGCCGCGGTAGCGGCGGGAGCGCTGACGCCGGAAGCGGCGGCGAGCCTGCGCGCCTTCGTCGCCCGGCGCCTGGAAGCATCGCCGGTCGACGAGGAGCATTTCCGGCTGCTCACCGGCTTCAACGACATCTTCGTCTCGATCGCGGCCGCGCTGCTGCTGACGGCACTCGCCTGGCTGGGCCGGCTGGTCTTCGCCGAATTCAGCCCGGCGGCGGTGGCGGTGGCGAGCTGGGGCTTCGCCGAATTCTTCACGCGCCGGCGTCGGATGGCGCTGCCGAGCATCCTTCTGCTGCTGGCCTTCGTTGGTGCGGTGTTCAGCCTCGGCAGCCTGCTCGTCGTCCTCAAGGCGCCGGCGATCGCGGAAGCGAAGCCGGTCGCTCCTGTCGCCGCCGGCGCGGCGCTGGCCGCTCTCGCCGCCTATGCGCATTGGCGCCGGTTCATGGTCCCGATCACCGTCGCCGCCGGCACCGCGGCGCTGGTCGCGATGGCGCTGACGCTGCTCCTCTACTTCGCGCCGGGCGCCCGAGCCTGGCTCAACCCGCTCCTGATGCTGGCCGGGCTCGCCGTCTTTGCTCTGGCCATGCGTTGGGACGCGAGCGACCGCCAGCGGATGACCCGCCGCGCCGACGTCGCATTTTGGCTGCATCTGCTGGCGGCACCGCTGGTCATCCATCCCGTTTTCGCGATGCTGGGATTGACCGGCATCGGCGGAGCGAGCGTGAGCCACGCGGCGGCGGCGGTGGCGATCTACTTCGTGCTGGCGGTGGTGGCGCTCGCCATCGACCGCCGTGCCGTGCTGGTCTCGGCGCTTTTCTACGTGCTCTACGCCATCAGCGCGCTCTTCCGCGCCGCCGGGTCGGTGAGCGAGAGCTTCGCACTCACCGCCCTCGTCATCGGCTCGGCCCTGCTGCTGCTCTCCGCCTTCTGGCATCCAGTGCGGCGGCAGGTCCTGGGCTGGATCCCTCCCCTCATCCGGAACCGACTGCCGGCGGTCTGACCGCGGCGATAGATCGATAGAAACTGCCTATCGATCCGTCCTATCATCGCGACCGATGGTCCTGCGGCAGCTTCTCTACATCGTCGCGCTGGCCCGGGAGCGCCATTTCGCCCGCGCCGCCAAGAGCTGCAACGTCTCGCAGCCGACGCTGTCGGCGGCGATCCGCCAGCTCGAGGCGGAGCTGGGCGCCCCCATCGTAGAGCGCGGCCACCGCTTCAACGGCTTCACCGCCGAGGGCCAGGTGGTGCTCGACTATGCCAAGCGCATCATCGCCGACACCGAGGGCCTCAGGCAGGATCTGGGCCGGCTGAAGGACGGGCTCATCGGCCGGCTGCGCCTCGGCGCCATCCCGACCGTGCTGCCGGTGGTGTCGCTGATCACCGGCGCCTATCACCCGCGCCATCCCCTGGTGACCATCGCGGTGCTGTCGCGCACCTCGATCGAGATCCAGCGCGGCATGGACAATTTCGAGCTCGAGGTGGGCCTCACCTACCTCGACAACGAGCCGCTGGAGCATGTGCGGACGGCCCCGCTCTACCGCGAGGAATACATCCTGCTGACGCCGGAGAAAGGTCCCTTCGCGGGCCGCGATACCGTGACATGGGCCGAGGCGGCGGAGGTACCGCTCTGCCTGCTGACGCCGGACATGCAGAACCGCCGCATCGTCGACGGCATCTTCCGCTCGATCGGCCAGCGGCCGCGGCCGGCGCTGGAGACCAACTCGATCTTCAACCTCTGCTCCAGCGTCAGCGCCGGCCCATGGTCGAGCATCATGCCGCGGGCGCTGCTGCAGGTGTTCGGCATGCCGGAGGCGACCCACGCGCTCCGCCTCGTCGAGCCCGAGACCACGCGCACCATCGGCATGATCATCGCCGACCGCGACCCGCCCTCGCCGCTCGCCCGCAGCCTGTTCGCCATGGCGGGCTCGCTCGACCTCGAGGGCAAGATCGCCCGCAGCCTGGAGCGCAAGCTGGTGCCGCCGGGTGCCGCCGGGCACCGCCAATCTCGATAGGTATTACCTATCGATTGTTTCGAACAATCAATTTGCCGGGCGGGCGGCGAGAGCCAATTCTTAGCGAATTGTTTGCTCTCTATAGTTATTCATAAACTATTGAACCTATTCGTTTATTGGGGATGAACGCCATGCAACGGCCGCGTTCCTGGAACGCCCAAGAGGCCGCCGAAATCATCGCTGAATACCGCCATATGCCCGGCGCCATGCTGCCGATCCTGCACGCGCTGCAGGACGCCTTCGGCCATGTGGACGCGGCGGCGGTGCCGATGATCGCCGAGGCGCTCAACGTGTCGCGCGCCGAGGTGCACGGCGTCATCACCTTCTATCACGACTTCCGCGATCAGCCGCCGGGCCAGCATGTGCTGAAGCTCTGCCGCGCCGAGGCCTGCCAGTCGATGGGCTGCGAAAGCGTGATCCGCTACGTCGAGAACCGCCTCGGCGTGGCGCTGGGCGAGACCACCGCCGACAAGCGCTTCACCGTCGAGGCGGTCTACTGCCTCGGCAACTGCGCGCTGTCGCCGGCGGCGATGCTGGACGGCAAGCTGCATGGCCGCGTGTCGGAGGAGTCCGTCGACCGCCTCATCGCCGAGGCGGGGAAGCGCCCATGACGGTGCGGATCTATGTGCCCGGCGACGCCTCGGCGCTCTCCGTCGGCGCCCAGGAGGTGGACGAGGCGATCCTGCGCGAGATCGCCGCGCGTCAGCTCGACGCGAAAGTGATCCGCAACGGCTCGCGCGGCCTCTTCTGGCTGGAGCCGCTGGTGGAGGTGGCGACGCCGGCCGGCCGCATCGCCTATGGCCCGGTCAGCGCCGAGGACGTGCCCGGCCTCTTCGCGGCGGGATTCCTCGACGGCAAGCCGCATCCGCTCTGCCTCGGCCCCACCGAGGAGATCTCCTATCTGAAACGCCAGGAGCGGCTCACCTTCGCCCGTTGCGGCGTGATCGATCCGCTCTCCCTCGAGGACTATCGGGCCCATGGCGGCTATCGCGGCCTCGAGCGCGCGCTCTCGCTGACGCCGGAGCAGATCGTCGAGGAGGTGGTGACCTCGGGCCTGCGCGGCCGCGGCGGCGCGGGTTTCCCCACCGGCATCAAGTGGCGCACGGTGCTGCAGCAGAGCGCCGCGCAGAAATACATCGCCTGCAATGCCGACGAAGGCGACAGCGGCACCTTCGCCGACCGCATGCTGCTGGAGGGCGACCCCTTCCTGCTCATCGAGGGCATGACCATCGCCGGCATCGCCGTCGGCGCGACGATGGGCTACGTCTACATCCGCTCGGAATATCCGCACGCCTTCCGCACCCTGCGGCGCGCCATCGCCATCGCGCGCGCCGAGGGATATCTCGGCGCCAGCGTCGCCGGCAGCGGCAAGCCCTTCGACATCGACGTGCGGCTGGGCGCCGGCGCCTATATATGCGGCGAGGAGACCTCGATGCTGGAAAGCCTCGAGGGAAAGCGCGGCGTCATCCGCTTCAAGCCGCCGGTTCCGGCGATCACCGGCCTGTTCGGCAAGCCGACGGTGATCAACAACATGCTGTCGCTGGCCTCGGCGCCGGTGATCCTGGAGAAGGGCGGCGCTTTCTACCGCGATTTCGGCACCGGCCGCTCGCGCGGCACGCTGCCGATCCAGCTCGCCGGCAACATCAAATATGGCGGACTGGTCGAGAAGGCCTTCGGCCTGACGCTCGGCGAGGCGATCCATGATTTCGGCGGCGGCACCGCCAGCGGCCGGCCGCTCCGCGCCGTGCAGGTGGGCGGCCCGCTCGGCGCCTATTTCCCGGCGTCCCTCCTCGACACCCCGCTCGACTACGAGGCCTTCGCGGCGCGGAAGGGGATGCTCGGCCATGGCGGCATCGTGGTGTTCGACGACACCGTCGACCTCGCGCGCCAGGCGCGCTTCGCCATGGAATTTTGCGCCATCGAGAGCTGCGGCAAGTGCACGCCCTGCCGCATCGGCTCGACCCGCGGCGTCGAGGTGATCGACAAGATCATCGCCGGCAAGGAGCGGGCGAAGAACCTGACGCTGCTCGACGATCTCTGCGAGCTGATGCAGGACGGATCGCTCTGCGCGCTGGGCGGCCTGACGCCCAATCCGGTGCTGAGCGCGGTCCGCCATTTCCCCGAGGATTTCGACAGGCCGGCAGAGCCGAAGCCGGCCGCGGCCGATTAGGCCAGGAGAGAAACGCATGAGCCTCATCGAAGAAATCGACTACGGCACCCCCGAGCGTCCCGGCGAGAGCATGGTGACGCTGGAGATCGACGGCGAGAGCGTGACGGTGCCGGCGGGCACCTCGGTGATGCGCGCCGCGATGGAGCGCGGCGTCCAGGTGCCGAAGCTCTGTGCCACCGACAGCCTGGAGCCCTTCGGCTCCTGCCGGCTCTGCCTGGTCGAGATCGAGGGACGGCGCGGCACGCCCGCCTCCTGCACGACGCCGGTGGAAGCCGGCATGAAGGTCAGGACGCAGTCGCCGAAGCTGGCGAAGCTCCGCCGCAATACCATGGAGCTCTATATCTCCGACCATCCGCTCGACTGCCTGACCTGCGCCGCCAACGGCGATTGCGAGCTGCAGGACATGGCGGGCGCGGTGGGGCTGCGCGAGGTGCGCTACGGCTATGACGGCGCCAACCACCTGGTCGCCGAGAAGGACGCCAGCAACCCCTATTTCACCTTCGACCCCGCCAAGTGCATCGTCTGCTCGCGCTGCGTGCGCGCCTGCGAGGAGGTGCAGGGCACCTTCGCCCTTACCGTCGACGGCCGCGGCTTCGCCTCGGTGATCTCGGCGGGGAACCAGGATTTCATCGATTCCGAATGCGTCTCCTGCGGCGCCTGCGTGCAGGCCTGCCCGACCGCGACGCTGATGGAGAAGTCCGTCATCGAGGCGGGCCAGCCCGAGCACAGCGTCATCACCACCTGCGCCTATTGCGGCGTCGGCTGCTCCTTCAAGGCGGAGATGAAGGGGAACCAGGTCGTCAACATGGTCCCCTACAAGGACGGCAAGGCCAATCACGGCCACTCCTGCGTCAAGGGCCGCTTCGCCTGGGGCTATGCGACCCACAAGGACCGCATCCTGAAGCCGATGATCCGCGCCAAGATCACCGATCCCTGGCGGGAGGTGACCTGGGAGGAGGCGATCGGCCACGCCGCCAGCGAGTTCAAGCGCATCCAGGGCAAGTACGGCGTCGATTCGATCGGCGGCATCACCTCCTCGCGCTGCACCAACGAGGAGACCTTCCTGGTGCAGAAGCTGGTGCGCGCCGGCTTCGGCACCAACAACGTCGACACCTGCGCCCGCGTCTGCCACTCGCCGACCGGCTACGGGCTCAAGACCACGCTCGGCACCTCCGCCGGGACCCAGGATTTCGAC
>DATKPX010000301.1:0-5544 GCA_035523855.1 Allostellaceae bacterium | reverse complement strand
CCAGACTAGCATTGCCGGCGTGAGCGCGTTACAAGCCCAGGCCATGACCGTCCTCGTCACCGGCGCCGCCGGCTTCATCGGCTTTCACGTCGCGACCGCGCTGCTGAAGCGCGGCGAGACCGTGGTCGGCGTCGACAGCGTCAACGACTACTACGACGTCCGCCTCAAGGAGGCGCGGCTCGCCGAGCTCGGCAAGCTGCGAGGCTTCGCCTTCGAGAGGCTGGATCTTGCCGAGCGCGGCGCCTTCGCCGCCGCCCTCGCCCGCCATCCCGGCATCGACCGCATCGTGCATCTGGCGGCGCAGGCGGGGGTGCGCTACTCGTTGATCAATCCGCACGCCTATATCGGCGCCAACATCGTCGGCCAGCTCGAGGTGCTGGAGGCGTGCCGGCACGCCAAGGGCCTGAAGCACCTGGTCTTCGCCAGCTCCTCCTCGGTCTACGGCGGCAACACCAAGCTCCCTTTCGCGGTCGAGGATCCCGTCGACACGCCGCAGTCGCTCTACGCCGCCAGCAAGAAAGCCGACGAGCTGATGGGCTACTGCTATTCCCATCTCTATCGCATCCCGATGTCGGGGCTGCGCTTCTTCACTGTCTACGGGCCCTGGGGGCGGCCGGACAGGGCGGCCTGGCTGTTCACCGAGGCGATCCTCGCGGGAAAGCCGATCGCGCTCTTCAATCACGGCAAGATGCGCCGCGACTTCACCTATATCGACGACATCGTGGCGGGCGTGCTGGGATGCCTCGCGAAGCCGCCGGCGGACAGCGGCGCCGCGCCGCCGATCCGCGTCTACAATCTCGGCAACCACCGGAGCGAGGAGCTCGAGCGCTTCGTCCAGGTGCTGGAGACGGCGATCGGCGTCAAGGCGCAGCGGACGCTGCTGCCGATGCAGCCGGGCGATGTCCCTGCGACTTACGCCGATATCGAGGCGAGCCGGCGCGATTTCGGCTTCGAGCCCAGGACCAGCATCGACGAGGGCCTGCCGCGCTTCGTCGCCTGGTATCGGCAGTATCACAAAGCCTGAGCGGCGAGATCGGCGCCGAGCGCCAGCAGGCCCAGGAAGAAGCAGCGGCGGAAGATCTCCGGCCGGACGCGCGTGCGCAGGAGCTGCCCCAGGACCATGCCGACGAGGGCGGGGGCGAGCGCCAGCAGCGAGGCGCCCGCGATCGACGTCGGCAGCGCGCCGCCCTTCGCAAGCGTGGCGGCGAGCGCCAGCGTCGAGACCGTGAAGGAGAGGCCGAGCGCCTGCACCAGATCCTCCTTCTCCAGCGCCAGCGCCTGCAGATAGGGTACCGCCGGAATGACGAAGACGCCGGTCGCCGCCGTCACCACGCCGGTCGTGGCTCCTACCACCGGCCCGAGCCAGGGCTGCGCCCGCGACGGCACCGAGAAGCGCGGCGCCAGCAGGCCGACCACGGCATAGACGGCGAGCGCCACGCCGAGCGCCGCGGTGGCGCGGCCGCCGTGCTCGCCCAGCAGCAGCCCGCCGCCGGCCCAGGTGCCGAGGCAGATGCCGAGCAGCAGCGGCCAGAGCCGCCGCAACAGCGCGCCAACGCTCGGGCCGGCGAGGAGCTGCCAGAGATTGGTGACGAGCGAGGGCACCACCAGCAGCGCCGCCGCCTTCGCCGGCGGCATCAGCAGCCCGAGCAGCCCCATCCCCACCGTCGGCAAGCCCATGCCGATGACGCCTTTCACGAAGCCGGCGAGCAGAAAGGTGAGGGTGGCGGCGACGGGATCCGACATGGCGGCCCGAGGTTGACCGGCGCGCGGCCGGCGCACAATGTGGGAGTGCGCGAGCCAGCCTTCGGCCAGAGCGAAGGCAGAATGAGCCCGATTCTGCGGGGTTTTTCATGCATTTCGACCTTACCGACCTCCGCCTCTTCGTCCAGGTGGCCGAGGCCGCCAGCATCACCCACGGCGCCAGCCGCGCCCACATGGCGCTCGCCTCGGCGAGCGCGCGCATCCGCGGCATGGAAGAGGCGCTGGGCGTGCCGCTGCTGGAGCGCGGCCGTCGCGGCGTGGCGCTGACGCCGGCCGGACGCGCGCTTCTCCATCACGCGCGGCTGGTGCTGCAGCAGATGGAGCGCCTGCGCGGCGAGCTCGGCGACTACGCGCAGGGCCTGCGCGGCCACGTGCGCCTCCTCTCCAACACCGCGGCGCTCAGCGAATTCCTGCCGGAGGCGCTCGCCGCCTTCCTGGTCGCGCACCCCAACATCGACGTCGATCTCGAGGAACGGCCGAGCGACGAGATCGCCGATGCCTTGCGCGAGGGCGTGGCGGACGCCGGCATCGTCAGCGACGCGGTCGACCTCGCCGGCCTCGAGACGGCGCGGTTCCGCACCGACCGGCTGGTGCTGGTGGTGCCGAGCGGTCATCCCCTGGCGCGCCGGCGCCAGCTCGCCTTCCGCGACGTGGTCGGCCGTGATTTCGTGGGCTTGAGCCCGGGCAGCGCTCTGCAGGACTATCTGGCGCGCCACGCTCAACGGCTCGGTCGGCGGCTGAAGCTCAGGGTGCGCCTGCGCGGCTTCGACGCGGTCTGCCGGATGGTGGCCGAGGGCGTGGGTCTCGCCATCATTCCCGAGACCGCCGCGCGTCGCTGCCAGGAGGCGATGGCGATCGGCACTGTCCGCCTCGGCGATCCCTGGGCGCTCCGCCAGCTCACCCTCTGCACCCGCAGCCTCGCGGAGCTGCCGGTCCATGCGCGGCAGCTCATCGAGCATCTGCGGGTAGGCGAAGCTAGGCCGCCTTCACCTCGTAGAGCTTGAGCAGCGCCTCGCCATAGGCCTGGCGGATGGCGTGACGCTTGATCTTGAGGGTGGGCGTCATCTGGCCGTTGCCGGTGGTGAAGGCTTCGCGGGCGAGGGTGAAGCGCCGGACGCGCTCGATCGGCGAGAGCTCGGCGTTGACGCGGTTGACCGCCGCGCTCATCGCCTTGTTGAGCTCGGGGTCGTCCAGGAGATCGGCCAGCACCGGCGCTACGGCGCGCTCCTTGGCGATGCGCTCGACAAGCTCCTGATGCGGCACCAGGACCGCGACCAGATAAGGCCGGCGGTCGCCGAACACCATCGCCTGGCCCACCTCGGGCTGCAGCGTCAAGTAGCCCTCGACCCGCGCCGGCGACACCATGTCGCCGCCGGAGTTCTTGATGAAGTCGCGCTTGCGGTCGGTGATCTGGATGTAGCCGTCGCCGTCGATGAGGCCGACATCGCCGGTATGGAGCCAGCCGTCGACGACGGTGCGCGCCGTCGCCTCGGGATCGTTCCAGTAGCCCTTCATGATGTTCTCGCCGCGCACCAGGATCTCGCCGTCCTCGGCGATCTTGACCTCGACGCCGACCAGCGGCGGCCCCACCGTGTGGATCTTGATGCGGTTGGGCGGGTTGGCGCTCACCACCGGCGAGGCTTCGGTCTGGCCGTAGCCTTGCAGCAGCGGCACGCCCAAGGCCAGGAAGAACTTGCCGATCTCGGGATTGAGCGGCGCGCCGCCGGAGACCATCGCCTTCAACCTGCCACCGAAGCGCTTGCGCACCTTGCGCCGCACCAACAGGCCCAGCAGCCCGTTCATCACCCGCTCGCCGAGGCCGAGGCTGCCGGCATCCTCGTAGTGCTTGCGGCCGAGCTCCAGCGTCCGCATGAAGAGCTTCTGCTTGAGGCCGCCGTCGCGCTCGATGCCGCGCAGCATGCGCTGATGCAGCGTCTCGTAGAGCCGCGGCACCGCCGTCATGATGGTGGGGCGGGCTTCCAGCAGATTGGCCGCCAGCGTCTCCGCGCCCTCGGCGAAATAGATCTCCGCAGCCAGGGAGATCGGGAACATCATCCCGGCGGTGTGCTCGTAGGAATGCGACAGGGGCAGGAAGCAGAGGAACACCTCGTCGCCATAGCCGATTGCCTCCAGCAGGTGATAGGCGCCGCGACAGTTGGCGATGATGTTGGCGTGGCTCAGCATGACGCCGCGCGGCACGCCGCCGGTGCCAGACGTGTAGATGAGGCAGGCGGTGTCGTCGCGGCCGATCGCCGCCACCGTCTGCTCGATATCGTCGGGCACCGACTTGCCGCGCTCGACCACCTCCTCCCAGCCCAGGACCTCGAGATGGGAGACCTGGCCGGTGGCGAGCGGCTCCATGGTGATCACGTGGTCGATCTGGCTGATCTGGTCGGCGGCGGGGATCACCCGGTGCGCTAGCGCGCTGGTGGAGACGATGACGGCGCGGACGCCGCTGTTCGCCAGCACGTGGCGGTGATCGTCGACGGTGTTGGTGGTATAGGCGGGGACGGTGATGGCGCCCGCCGCCATGACGGCGAGGTCGGCGATCAGCCAGCGCGGCCGGTTCTCCGCCACCAGCCCGACGCGCTCCCCCGGCTTGATGCCGAGGGCCTTGAGGCCGCGGGCGAGATCGCGCACCTCCGCGGCGGCCTCGCGCCAGGAGCGCGGCCGGTAGCGGCCGTCGCGCTTGGCCCAGAGAAAGGGGCGGTCGCCCTTCTTCGCCGCCTGCTGGAAGAACAGGTCGACGAGATTGCGCCAGCTGCTGTAGTCCATCTCCTCCCTCTCGGCGGCAGGCGCCGCGGCGGCCATGATCCAGCCTATGGCGGCTTTTCTAAGGCCTTTATGACACAAGCGGAATAGCCGGCATGCGCTTGGCGCTGCGGCATCGGAGGGCTATATCCAAGGGGACCCCAAGCCCAGGAGCAAGAATACCGAATGGCCAGCAAGGATCGCGCGACCGCCCTCGCCCGGGACGAGAGCAAGCCCGCACTCGGCAACCTGCCGGAATGGGATCTCAATGATCTCTATCCCGGCCGCGACAGCCCAGAGCTTAGGGGCGATCTCGACCGCGCCGCCGCCGAGGCCAAGCGCTTCGAGGGCGACTACAAGGGGAAGCTCGCCGGGCTCGCGGGCCGCGATCTCGGCCTCGCCGTCGCCGCCTATGAGAAGCTGCAGGACACGCTCGGCCGCGTCATGAGCTATGCCGGCCTCGTCTACGCGGGCGACCAGTCCAATCCGGAGATCGGCCGCTTCTTCCAGATGATGCAGGAGCGGGTCAACGACATCTCCTCGACGCTGCTGTTCTTCACCCTGGAGCTCAACAAGATCGAAGACGCGACCCTCGCCGGGCAGCTCAAGGCCAAGGAGCTCGCCCATTACTCGGCGTGGCTGCGCGACGTCCGCGCCTTCCGCGAGCATCAGCTCAGCGACGAGGTGGAGAAGCTGCTGCACGAGAAGTACGTCGCCGGCCGCGCCGCCTGGACGCGGCTCTTCGACGAGACCATGGCGGATCTGCGCTTCCCCGTCGGCGGCAAGGAGCTCACCAGCGCCGAGGCGCTGCACCTGCTTTCGGAGCCCGATGCGAAGCTCCGCAAGGCGGCGGCGAAGTCGCTGGGCGAGGTGTTCGGCCGCAACGCGCGGCTCTTCGCTCTGGTCACCAACACGCTCGCCAAGGACAAGGAGATCGAGGACCGCTGGCGCCACTTCAAGCGGCCGATCTCGTCGCGCAACCTCGCCAACTTCGTCGAGGACGAGGTGGTGGACGCGCTGATCTCCGCCGTC
>DATKPX010000300.1:0-2350 GCA_035523855.1 Allostellaceae bacterium | reverse complement strand
AGAGCGCGACATGGGCGGCGAAGCGCGCGCCGCCGGGCGCGCCGACGCGGCGCACCGGCTCCAGCGCGGCGACCAGCGCCACCGTGCCGCCGCGCGAGAACCCCATCAGCGCGATCCGCGACGCCTCGATACGGGGATGCGTCGCCAGCAGAGCGAGCGCGCCGTAGACGTCGGCGACGCTGGCGAAGATCGAGGGCTGGCCGCTGAAGCCCTTGACGCCGCGCGGGCCGAAACTGTCGACGACGAAGGCGGCCATGCCGGCGGCGACGAAGCGATCGGCCCAGGCGAGGTCGCGATCCTGGGAGACGCCGCCCGCGCTGTGGGTCAGCACCACCGCCGGCACCCGCCCGGTTCCCGCGGGAAACCGCAGCAAGCCGCTCACCACCGCCGGCGGCGCCTCGCCCGCGGCACCCAGATACTGGTCGGGGCCGGAGGGCGTCGAGCTCGCGAAAGGAATGGCGCCGTCGCGCCCATCGGCGAGCGAGGCGACGGGCGCGTCGGCGCCCAGCGCCACGGAGGGGGCGAGTCCGCCGATCAAAAGCACAGCCGCGAGCGCGTATCCGATCATCGCACGACGATTAAAGGGTGGCTTCTCTCCTATACTATGCCGAGGTGCCGGCGCCGAACGGAAAGCGCTCCGCCGCAAGCCTATGCAGCACCCCTGACATCGCCCGGAAGCCAGGCGCGCCCGGCGGGAACCGCTGGCGCGGAACACCGTTCCCCGCACGCTCTCCGACCAAGGCCCGGGCAGCTTCATATCCCGGCATTCCGGCCGGCGCCGCGCCGAGGCCGCGCGCGACGATCGGCGCCAGGGCTTGCCAAATCCGCCGATCGGTCCAATCCTGATGCCGGCGATGCGTCCTGGGGGATCTGACGTCGGGGGCTCATCATGGGCCGGCTGCTGGCCGCGCTGCGCGGGGACTCACCGCCCTATATCGTGACGCTGCTGCTGGCCGCCCTCGCCTGGTACGTCACCCACCTGGTGGATCGCGCGCGGGAGACGCCGCTGGTGGAGGCCTCGATCGCCGTCGCGGCGGCGGCGACCGGTCCCGGCGGCGAGCGCCACGCCACCCTCGAGATCGAGAACCTCTCCGATCGCCTCTTCCGCGACGTGGGGTTCGAGCTGCTGCTGAGCGATGCCGGCGGCGCCATCACCGGCTTCGAGAAGCCCATCGCCTATGCGCCGGCGGTGCCGATGACCGAGGCGCCGGAGCTCGCGAACGGCGGCATGTCCTTCACGCTCCCCTATCTGCAGCCGGAGAACCGCCTCAGCCTGTCGTTCCGCTATACCGGCGGCGGCACGCCGCGGCTGGTGGTGGCGCAGAGCGCGAGCGCGATCCTGGTCACGCCGCCCTCCTGCACGACCTTCTTCGTCAGGCACGAGGCGCTGGTGCTGCTCGGCCTCATCGCCGCCTTCGCGGCGGCGACCGCGGCGCTGATCCTTCTCGCCCCCGCAGAGCCGGAGTACGACACATGACCCCTTGCCGACCGCCCCGGAGCGCTCCTCGCCGATCGCCGGCACCGGCCGGGCTCGCGGCGATCGCCGGCCTGGCGCTGCCGCTCCTCGCCGCGCCCGCCGCCGCGCAGACCAGCGTCGCCTATATCGCGGTGCACGGCGACAACAACAACGCGCCGCTCGTCGCCACCGTCGAGAAGCTGCCCTCGGACGAGGGCAAGAAGCCGATGCGGATGGGCAGCACCGAGCTGCCGAAGGGCGACGTCACCCTCCAGCCGCCGATCGCCTGCGCGCAAGGCGAGCGGCTCCACATCTATGTGGAGACCGGCGGATATCTCGGCACCAAGGTGAACTGCGCCGAGCGGATCGCCGTCGTCCTCACCTCATGGATCACCATGCAGGCGATGCTCGACATCTCCAGCAAGGCCGTCTCGGCGCAGAATTACGGCCTCGCCGCCATGATGTCGAACGAGGCGGCGGCGCGCCTCAGGACGGTGCCGACGCCCGACGTCGAGCAGGCGATCGCGGCGCTGAAGCAGGCCGGCGCGCCGGCGGCGCCGCCGCTCGACAAGGCGGCGCTGATCGCCGCCTTCAGCGACGAGCTGGCGGCGCGCCAGCAGCCGGACGCCGAGGCGCAGAAGCGCACGATGACCTACGCGACCTGGCAGAACGTCGGCAAGTTCCTCCATGTGGAGACGCCCAGCACCTTCGATCACGAGCACGCCAAGTTCGTCATGAGCGACCAGTCGCGCAGCGCCATCGCCAAGTACCAGACCGACGCCGGGCTCAAGGCGACCGGGCAGCTCGACTACCCGACGCTGCAGAAATTCGCCAAGGTCGACTACGGCGACGCCATCACCAAGTGGGTGCAGAGCAACACCGGCGGCTGACCGC
>DATKPX010000299.1:0-5078 GCA_035523855.1 Allostellaceae bacterium | reverse complement strand
GGATCGGCGTAGAGGTAGACGACCTTGTCGCCCTTGATCTGGCTGAGAAAGTGATGCGGCGGCAGGTTGGAGATCTCCTGCTGCCGCGTCGGGTTGGAGGCGGGCAGGACGTCGAAGCCCGCGGCCGCCAGCAGGTCCTCCTTGTTCTCGATGCGCTCCGTCTGGCCGGTGCAGGCGCCGAGGATGCCGGCGTGCGCCAGGATGAGGAGGGCGCGCAGCGCGATCCCGGTCATGGCGCGCCCGCGAGGCCCTGCAGCGCCAGGTTCATCACCTGCCGGCTGCGGAACAGCACCATCTCGCGCCAGGGGACGGTGTCGGGAAAGAAGTGACGCTTGAGCGCGCGCTTGATGCGCTGCGTCTCGGGATCGTTCCAGTCGACGGTGTTGCGTGCGTGCAGGACGTGATCCTCGCGCATCGGGCCGCGGCCCTGCTCCGGGCTGAAGGTGCCGAACTCCAGCGCGACATAGACGGCGCGCGGGCCGAAATGGTGCTGCCAGAAATCGGTCCCGGCGGTGCCGTGCTTCGGCACCGAGGCGGAAGTGCCGAGCAGCGGCACGGTCACGCCCTCGCCGTACCAGGCCTGGGCGGTGGCGATGTTGGGCGAGCCCGGCTCGTGGTCGCAGATCAGCTCGCCATGGCCATAGGGGCCGAGGCCGGTGTGGAGATCGATGGCGGCGATGGCGGCTTTCGATTGCAGATCGTAGTCGGCGAGGATGCGCTCCAGCGTCTCGCGCGACCAGGTCGGGCAGTCGCCGCCATAGAAGATGCCGCGCGGATGCCGGTACTGGCCGCCGCTGCGCGCGAGCTGCAGCGCGCGGTCGCCCTGCTTCTCGCGGAAGGCCTTGATGCGCGCTTCGCCGGCGGCCACCAAGTCCGGCGCCAGGCTCGCCGGCACGAAGGCGTCGGCAAGCGCGTCATATTCCGGATTCTCGGGCAGCGGCTTGCTGAAGTCGTAGAAGTTGCGGTTGAGGTCGACATTCTCTTCGGTGACCCGGCGCAGCCAGGCGAAGCCATAGGGGTTGATGGCGTGGACGTGCAGGAACGCCACGTCTTTGGGGAGCGTCGCCGCCGCGGTGCCGGCAAGCCAGTCCGACTGGCAGGCGGAGCCGCAGAAACCCTCGACCCCATGCGTCGCCGAGATCGTCACGACCAGCTTCGCGGCGTCCGCCGCGCCCTGCAGCGCGACATCGGTGAAGAGCGTCTCGCCGAGCGGCCCGCGGTTCGAATTGGGATAGGACTTCACCGGCAGCCTGGCGGCCTTGGCGAGACCCAGGAAATGCTCGCGGGCGGCGGCATAGTCGCGCGCATAGTGGCGCGCGGCGGCCTCCTCCGGAGTGGACGTGAAATCGAGGCGCATGGATCTCCTTTCAGGCCGTCAGGGCTCGAGCGCGATTGCCGAGATCAGCCTTCCATAGGTGCGGTCGTGCTCCCAGCAGGCGCGGCGATAGGAGAAGAACCGCGTCGGCTCCCCCGCGGTGTCGCCGCCGGTCGTCGCGACCTTGCGCAGGCCCAGCCGCTCCAGCCGGCGCAGCACGTAGGCGGTGAGATCGAAGAGGAAGCGGTCGGCGCGCGGCGCCGGCACGAAGAGATCGGCGTTGTCGGCGCCGTCGGCCAGGAAGCGCTCGCGGAACTCGGGCCCGACCTCGTAGGACGCCTTGCCGATGCAGGGGCCGACCACCGCGCGGAGCCGCTCGCGCCGCGCGCCCTTGCGGACCATGGCATCGACGGTGGCGTCGACGATCCCATGCACCGCGCCGCGCCAGCCCGCATGGCAGGCGCCGATCACCCGCGCCTCGGCATCGGCGAGCAGCACCGGCGCGCAATCGGCGGCGAGCACGCCCAGCGCCAGGCCCGGCACCGTCGTCACCATGCCGTCGGCGCGCGGCGCCGTCTCGCGCGTCCAGGGGAGGGCAACGTCCACCACCTCGGTGCTGTGGATCTGATAGCAGGTGACCAGGCGGCTGGCGTCGACGGCGAGCGCTTCGGCGACGCGGGCACGGTTCTCGGCGACCTTCTCGGGCTCGTCGAGGGAGCCATAGCCGCAATTGAGCGAGGCGAAGATCCCCTCGCTGACGCCGCCCTCGCGCGTGAAGAAGCCGTGGCGGATGCCGGGCGCGGCGAGTATCTCGGCAGTGATCATGTGCGGACGGTCTCCGGAAATCCCGCGGGTGCCGGCGCATCGGCGCGGGTCAGCGCAACCACCTTGAAGAGCGTGCCCATTTCCGCGCGATCGATCAAGCGATGGACGCCGCTCTCGATCGCGTGCCGCTGCGCCGGCGCGGCGCTCCGCAGGAGCCGCGCCAGTCGTGCCTCGATGCCGAGCGCGCGCAGGAAGTCGCCCTGGGTCACCGGGCCGTGGACGCCGGCGCCGGCGGCGCGCGCCGCCGCGGCGAAGGCGGCGAAGTCCACATGCGCCGTCAGATCGGCGCTGCCGGGCGCCTCCAGCACCGCGTGATAGGCATGCCGCCGCACCGCCTGCAGCGTGTCCCCGCAGGCGCTGTCGGCGTGGCCGTAATCGATGAAGAGCGCGGCGCCGCCGTGCCGCTGCAGGCGCTCGCCGAGGCTGGCCGCCAGCACCAGGGCGGCGGGGCAGGTCTCGGCGATGCTGCCGGCGGGCGCCTCGGCCAGCGCCGCCGGCAGCAGCGTCGCCGCGACGCTGGGGACGGGATCGGTGAGGAAGGCGAGGGAGTGGCCGTCGCTGGCGAGGCCGACGCGCCGCTCGCGCCAGCCGTCGCCGGCGCGCTCGAACTGCCGGATCGGCAGCGCGTCCAGAAACTCGTTGGCGACCAGCAGCATCGGCGCCGCGGGCACGCTCGCGAGCGTGTCGTGCCAGGCGGGCGCTGCCGCGGCAAGCGTCTCGGCCTGCCGTGCGCGCAGCGTCCGGCTGGTCTCGACCAGGTGGAGCTGCAGCGCGCGGCGGACATCCGGCGCCACCGCGAGGGCGCGGAGCGCATCCGCCATCAGCGTGCCGCGGCCGGGGCCGAGCTCCACCGCCAGCACCGGCGCGGGCCGGCCGATCCGCTCCCAGGTATCGGCGCACCAGAGCCCGATCAGCTCGCCGAAGACCTGGCTGATCTCCGGCGCGGTGATGAAATCGCCGCTGCTGCCGAGCGGATCGCGGGTGGCGTAGTAGCCGAGCCGCGGATGCTGCAGGGCCTCGGCCATGAACTCGGCGACGGTGAGAGGGCCGGTGGCCCGGATGCGGCTCGCGATAAGGTCGCCGAGCTCCGTCATCGCGCCTGCGGCTGCGGCGTCCTTTGCAGCGCGTACCAGATCATCGCCGCGCCGATCGCGATCAGCGGCAGCGACAGCAGCTGCCCCATGGTGAAGCCGCCCAGCAGATAGCCCAGCTGCTGGTCTGGCTCGCGGAAGAACTCCGCCGTCGTGCGCGCGAGGCCATAGCCGATCAGGAAGACGCCGGAGATCAGGCCGCTCCGCTCGCGGGCGCGGGTGAAGCGCTGCAGATAGAAGAGGATCGCGAAGAGGACGATCCCTTCCAGGGCCGCCTCGTAGAGCTGGCTCGGATGGCGCGGCAGCTGGTCCCGGTCGCTCGGGAACACCATCGCCCAGGGCACATCGGCGGGGCGGCCGTAGAGCTCGCCGTTGATGAAGTTGGCGAGCCGGCCGAAGAACAGCCCGATCGGCACCGCGCAGACCAGGATGTCGCCGAGGCGGAGCAGGTTGATCTTGTGCTTGCGGGTGAAGAGGGCAAGCGCGGTCACCACGCCAATGGTGCCGCCGTGGAACGACATGCCGCCCTTCCAGAGCTCCAGCGCCTGCAGCGGATGCTCGGCGTAGTAGGGGAGATTATAGAACAGCACGTAGCCGATGCGGCCGCCGAGCACGACGCCGAGGGTCACCCAGACCAGGAAGTCGTCGAGCAGCGGCGGATCGATCACCTGCGGCGGCCGGCGCGCGATCGCCACGCAGTAGCGCCAGCCGAGCAGCAGCCCCACGATATAGGCGAGGGCGTACCAGCGGATGGCAAAGGGACCGATCGCGATCAGGACGGGATCGATCGCCGGAAACGGGATGGTGAGCATCAGCGATAGGGGTCGTCGGCGCTGAGGTAGGTCCGGACATAGTGGTTGATGCCGTCGTCGAGCGGCGTGGTCGGCTGCTTGTAGCCGACGCCCTGCAGCTTCTTGAGCGACGCCTCGGTGAAGTACTGGTAGCGCTCGCGGATCGCCGGGGGCATCTCGATGAACTGGATCTGCGGCTCGCGGCCGACCGCCCGGTAGACCGCCGCGGCGAGGTCGGCGAAGCTGCGCGCCTGGCCGCTCCCCATGTTGAAGAGGCCGCTCACCTCCGGGTTGTCGTAGAGCCAGAGCAGCATCTCGATGCAGTCGCGCACATAGACGAAATCGCGCTGCTGGCCGCCATCGGGGATGCCGTCGCGGTAGGAGCGGAAGAGCCGCGCCGGCTTCCCTTCCTTGGCGAGCGGATAGATCTGGTGCGCGACGCTGCGCAGCGGCCCCTTGTGGTACTCATTGGGGCCGTAAACGTTGAAGAACTTGCAGCCCACCCACTGGCCCGGCTTCGGGTTGCCGCGCTCGATCAGGCGGGCCACCCGGCGGTCGAACAGGTGCTTCGACCAGCCATAGGCGTTCATCGGCCTGAGCTTGGCGAGCGCCGCCGTCGAGGCGGCATCCTCGAAGCCGGCCTCGCCGGCGCCATAGGTGGAGGCGGAGGACGCATAAAAGAACCGGCAGCCGCGCGCCGCGCACCAGGTCCAGAGCTGATGCGACAACGTGAAGTTGTTGGCGATGATGAGGTCGGCGTCGGTCTCCAGGGTCGAGGAGATGGCGCCGAAATGGAACACCACGTGGATGTCGTGGGCGTGGTCGTCGAGGAAGTCGAGGAGCTGGTCCGGCGGCACGATGAAGGCGATCTCGCGCTTGCCGATGTTGCGCCACTTGTCGTCGGTGCCGAGGTGGTCGCAGATGACGATGTCCCGCTCCCGGCGCTCCTCCAGCGCCGCCGCCAAGTTCGATCCGATGAAGCCGGCGCCGCCGGTGATGACGATCATGTCGACCGAGCCCTGGGATGCGATGTCGTTCGTCTTATAGGCCTTGCCG
>DATKPX010000298.1:0-5087 GCA_035523855.1 Allostellaceae bacterium | reverse complement strand
GCCGCCGATCACGGTCATCGCGAGGCAGCTCACCATGACCGGGAACTCCATCGCCTCGGCGGAGACGACGCCGACCGTGTGCGCTGAAAGCGCGCCGGCGGCGCCGGCATAGCCGGCACTCAGCAGGAAGGCGGCGAAGCGCAGCCGGCCGCGATCGAGGCCGATGGCGTCGGCGGCGAGCGCGTCCGCGCGCAGCACCGCATAGGCGCCGCCGGTGAGGCCGCGAGTGAGACGGTGGGAGAGCCAGGCGCCCGCCGCCACCACCGACCAGACCAGGAGGGCGAGCGGCAGGCCGCGGGGCAGGGCGAGGCCCAGCACGGCGGGCGCCGGCACGCCGCTGATGCCGAGCGCGCCGCCGGTGATCTCGCCGCCGTTGACGACGAGGAGCAGCAGCACCTGGGCCAGTCCCAGCGTTGCCAGCGCGAAATAGTGCGAGGCGAGGCGCAGCACCGGTACGGCGATGATCGCCGCCAGCGCCAGCGGCGCCGCGATCGCCAGCGGGAAGGTGAGGAGAAAGCCCCACCCATAGGTCCCGCCGAGGATCGCCGTCACATAGGCGCCGATGCCGAAGAAGGCGCCCTGCGCCAGGGAGAGCGCGCCCGCATGGCCAAAGATGAGCTGATAGCCGAGCACCAGCAGCACCTGGGTCCCCGCCAGGGTGAGGACGCGAAGCTCGTAGCGCGAGGCGAAGAGCACGGCGTATAGCGCCAGCGCAGCGGCAGCGACGAGCCAGAGCGCGGCGCGGCCGCCTCGCGGACCGCTGTCGAGAGAAGCCACCGTCATGCGCGCCGACCTGATGTCTCGCCGAAGATGCCTTGCGGCCGCAGGAAGAGGATCGCGAGGGTGGTGCCGTAGAGCAGCGCGGAGGCGGCGGTATAGGAGAGCGCCGCCGCCACCACGGTCTCGAACAGCGCGATCAGCAGCGCGCCCAGCACCGCGCCCTCGATCGAGCCCCAGCCGCCGATCACCACCGCGATATAGGCCTTGAGAATGAGGTTGCCGCCCTCGGTCGGGGTCAGGAAGAACTGGTTCGCGAGCAGCGTGCCGGCGGCGCCGGCGAGTGCCGCGGCGATCGCGAAGGTGAGGGCGATCATGCCGTTGACACGGATGCCGAGCGCTGCTGCCATCTCACGGTCCTCGGCGGTGGCGCGCAGCTGGCGGCCGAGGCGCGAGTGCCGGAAAGCGATGCGCTGCGCCAGCACCAGCAGCGCCGCCACGACGATGATGGCGAGGCTCTGATAGGAGAGGGTGAGCGCGCCCCAGACGAGCCGCCCGTTGCTGAGGAGCGGCGGCGCGCTCCGGAGCTCCGGCCCAAAGAGGTGGAGCGCGCCGTTCTGCAGCAGCAGCCCGACCGCGATGGTGCTGATGAAGACTGCGCTCGGCGGCCGGCGCAGCAGGGGAAAATAGGCGAGCCCCGCCACCGCGAGGCCGATCAGCGCCATCAGCAGCATCACCACCGGCAGCAGCGCCAGGGCGGGAAGCGGCAGCAGCCCGCCGAGCACCGCCGCGCCATAGCCGCCCGCCATAACCAGATCGCCTTGCGCGAAGTTGACCGCGCCCACGGCGTTCAGCACCAGCACGAAGCCCAGCGCCACCAGCGCATAGGCGGCGCCGAGGGCCAGACCGTCGAGGAAAAGCTGAGCTGCCGTGATCAAACCGGATCGCCCCTGAACAAGATCGCCTCTCCCCCGCGGCGGACGTCAGGGCGCGGCGTCGACGCCGTCGTAATGCGCAACCACCGCCGGCACGCGGGTCTTGCCGTCATAGCAGAGGATGATCGCGGAATGCGCCATGTTGCCCCGGCCGTCCGACTTATAGGCCATCGCGAGGCCCTGATAGCGATTGCTCGCCAGCCAGTCGCGCACAGCCTGCGGCGTGGCCGCGCCGGCCTTGACCGCCGCCAGCACCATCTCGGTGCCGTCATATTGCGCCACCGCATAGGCGTCGGGCTCGAGGCTGAACTCGCGCCGGTAGTCGTCGACGAACTTCTCCATCGCCGGCGTGCCGCCCGAGATCGGCGACGAGGCGCTCTCCGCGCAGACGCCCCTGAGCTCCGCCGGCTCCAGCAGCGCGGCGGTGGAGGGCTGGTGGATTGCCGAGCCGGCGACGATCGGCAAACCCAGCCCCATCGCCGCCGCCTGACGGATGATGAGGGCGGTCGAAGGCGCGTGCAGCTGCACCACCAGCACGCCGGCGCCCGCCGCCTTCGCGCGGGTCAGCACCGGCAGCAGATCCCTGACCGCGACGTCGACGCCTTCCTGCAGCACCGGCGGCACGCCCAGCGTCTTGAAGGTCTCCTCCAGCACCGCCCGGCCGCCCTGGCCGTAGGCGGTGGTCTGGTAGACGATGGCGGGGCGCTTCGCCTTCATCGATTCGACGACGTAGCGCGCCTGCGCCACCTTCACCACCGCGTCGCTCGGGAAGAAGCGGAAGACATAGGGATTGTTCTGCTGCGTCACCTGCACCGAGCCGGAGATGGTGACGAGCGGCACCTTGTGCTCGGCGCCCACCGGCAGCATGGCGAGGATCTGCGCCCCCAGCATGGACGCCACCACCGCCGTCGCCGGCCGGTCGAGCGCTTTCTCCAGCGCATTCACCGCGAGCTCCGGCGCGGTGCCGGTGTCCGCGATCTCCCAATTCGGCGTGACGCCCGCCGGCGGCTGCTTCAACGCCAGCACCGCCCCGTTGCGCTGGCTGGTGCCTTCAAGGGAGAGGAACCCGGTGAGCGGCACGAGGACGGGGATGCGCGCTTCCTGGGCGTGAGCGGGGGTGGCGGCGATGAGGAGCGCGGTTAGGAAAAGAACCGCGGCACGCGTACCCTCTCCGCCACGATAGTGGGGGAGAGGGTGGACGCCGCGAAGCGGCGGCCGGTTGAGGTGGGGCGGGGAACGCTCAGAACGTGACCCTGTCGGAGATAACTCCGCCCTGCCGCCGTCGCATCTCACCCTCCCCGTTGCTGCGCAACGGGTCCCCTCCCTCTCCCCACTTCGTGCGGAGAGGGTCATTGAGCGTCTCCGTCGAAATCTCAACACCTGCTTTCCTATGTCCGCGTCGGCGTCTGCCGCAAAAAATCGAAATCGCAGCCGCGGTCGGCCTGCAGGATCTCCTGGCGATAGAGGCGGCGGTAGCCGCGGGGCGGCAGGGGCGGCACCGGGGCGGGACGACGGGCGAGCTCGGCCGGATCGACCAGCAGGTCGAGCTTGCGCTCGGCCACCGAGAGGCGGATGCGGTCGCCGTTTCGCACCTTCGCCAGCGGGCCGCCGCTCGCGGCGTCGGGCGCCACGTGCAGCACCACGGTGCCATAGGCGGTGCCGCTCATGCGCGCGTCGGAAATGCGGACCATGTCCTTGACGCCCTTGCGCGCGAGCCTGCCGGGGATCGGCAGGTAGCCCGCCTCCGGCATCGCCGCCTCGCTGGTGGGGCCGGCGTTCTGCAGCACCATGAAATCGTCCGGCGTGACGTCGAGCTCGGGATCGTCGATGCGCCGGGAGAGATCCTCGAGCGAGGTGAAGACCACCGCGCGCCCCTCGCGCTCGAAGAGCCGGCTGTCGGCGGCGGCGCGCTTCAGGATCGCGCCCTGCGGCGCCAGCGTGCCGAAGAGCGAGACGAGGCCGCCCACCGGCAGCAGCGGCTCTTTCAGGCTGCGCACGACGGAGCGGTCGACGAAGATCTCCCCATCGGCGTCGAGGCGCTCGCCCAGGGTCTCGCCGGTGACGGTGCGGCAGTCGAGATGGAGGAAGGGCCGGAGCTCGCGCAGCACCGCGCCGATGCCGCCGGCGGCGAAGAGGTCTTCCATGTAGTGAGGGCCGGTCGGCTTCAGATCGACGATGACCGGCGTCGAGTCGCTGAGCTCGTTGAGGCGCTGCAGGGAGACGTCGACGCCGACGCGGCCGGCGACCGCGGTCAGGTGCAGCACCGCATTGGTCGAGCCGCTGATCGCCAGCAGCACCCGGAGCGCGTTCTCCACCGATTTCGCGGTGATGACCTCGCTCGGCCGGATGCGGGTCTTCGCCAAGGTGACCGCGGCGGCGCCGGTCGCCTCGGCGGCGCGCAGCCGGTCCGCATGGACGGCGGGGATCGCCGCGGTGCCCGGCAGCATCATGCCGAGCGTCTCCGCGATCGAGGCCATGGTGCTGGCGGTGCCCATGACGGCGCAGGTGCCCTCGGTGGTGGCGAGGTTGCCCTCGACCTCCTCGATCTCGTCCTTCTTCAGCTCGCCGGCGCGGTAGCGCGCCCAGAAGCGCCGGCAGTCGGTGCAGGCGCCGAGCCGCTCGCCCTTCCAGCGGCTGGTCATCATCGGGCCGGTGACCAGCTGGATCGCCGGCACGTCGGCCGACGCGGCGCCCATGAGTTGCGCCGGCACCGTCTTGTCGCAGCCGCCCACCAGCACCACCGCGTCCATTGGCTGGGCGCGGATCATCTCCTCGGTGTCGATCGCCATCAGGTTGCGGAACAGCAGGCTGGTCGGGTTGAGATAGACCTCGCCCAGCGAGATGGTGGGGAAGTCGATCGGCAGCGCGCCGGCCGCCAGCACGCCGCGTTTCACCGCCTCCACCAGTTCCGGCACGCCGCGATGGCAGTTGTTGAAGCCGCTCGCCGTGTTGACGATGCCGATCACCGGCTTCTCCAGCATCGCCGTCGAATAGCCCATGGAGCGCGCGAAGGAGCGGCGCAGATAGAGCGCGAAATCGCGGTCGCCGTAATGGGTGAGGCCGCGGCGGAATCCCACGGGATCGGTCATCGGAACCCTTGCCGGGCGCACCGGCCGCGGCCCATCGCCGTCCCGAGTCGCACGCCCGGCTAGAGCTAACAGGGGTGCTGGTGGCGCTGTCAATCGACCAGCGCAGCCGCGCCCGGGAGTCAATTTTATCGATATGAGCGTGTTTTCATTGGCCGAGACCTTGCCGTGGCCCTTGGGACAATGCGGGGCGGCGGGTATACTGCCGGAAAATAACCGGGGATCTTCACGCGAGGAGCGACACATGAAATCGATCCTGGCGGTGGTTGGGGACGGTGCGGCGCGGTCGCTGCTGGAGACCGCGCTGCTGGTGGCCAGGCGCTTCAATGGCCGTATCGTCGGGCTCAAC
>DATKPX010000297.1:0-3783 GCA_035523855.1 Allostellaceae bacterium | reverse complement strand
GAGGGCGCCGGCGCCGTCGTTGATGCCGGACGCGTTGCCTGCGGTCACCACGCCGTTCGGAAACAGCGGCTTCAGCTCCTTCAGGCGCTCCAGCGTCGTGTTGGGACGCGGATGCTCGTCGAGCGCGACCGAGGTCTCGGTGCCTTTCTTGGCGCCGGGCACGGTGACCGGCTGGATCTCGGCGGTGAAGAAGCCCTCCGCCGCCGCCGCCGCGTATTTCCGCTGGGAGTCGGCGGCGAAGCGGTCCGAGGAGTCCCGGCTGATCTCGAGGTCGCGGCCGACATTGTCCGCGGTCTCCGGCATGGTGTCCTGGCCGAAGGTCTTATTGATCCGGGGATTGGGGAAGCGCGCGCCGATCGTCGAATCGAACATGCGGAAGTCGCGGGCGTAGGCGCTCTCGCTCTTCGCCATCACGAAGGGGGCGCGGCTCATGCTCTCGACGCCGCCGGCGACGAAGACCTCGCCCTGGCCGGCGGCGACCGCGCGCGCCGCGTCGCAGACCGCGGCGAGCCCGCTGCCGCAGAGCCGGTTCACCGTGATGCCGCCGATCGAGGTCGGGAGCCCGGCCAGCAGCGCCGCGTGGCGCGCCACGTTGCGCGCGTCCTCGCCGGCCTGGTTGGTGCATCCCATGACGGAATCCTCGTACTCCTCGGGCTTGAAGGGATTGCGCGCCACCAGCGCCTTGATCACGCCGGCGAGGAGATCGTCCGGCCGCACCGGTGCCAGGCTGCCGGCGTGGCGGCCGAAGGGCGTGCGGAGTCCGTCATAGACATAGGCGTCGCGGCTGTCGGTCATGGGCATCAGCGTCCTTTGTAGGAGGGCTTGCGCTTCTCGATGAAGGCCTTGATGCCTTCCTTGGAATCCTCGGTGGCGAACAGCAGCTCGAAGGCTCGGCGCTCGAGCGTCAGGCCCGTCTCCAGCGAGGCGTCCTGCCCGGCGTTGACGGCCTCCTTGATCAGCGAGACGGAGATCGGCGGCATGCCGGCGATGGTGTTCGCCATCTTCAGCGCCACCTCCGGCACCTCGGCGTCGGGCACCACCTCGGCGACGATGCCCATGTCATAGGCCTCGCGGGCGGAGACCGGCTTGCCGGTCAGCACCATCTTCATCGTCTTGAATTTCCCCGCCACGCGCGTCAGGCGCTGCGTGCCGCCGGCGCCGGGCATGATGCCGACGCGGATCTCCGGCTGGCCGAGCTGGGCGCTCTCGCCGGCGATGATGATGTCGCAATGCATGGCGAGCTCCATGCCGCCGCCCAGCGCATAGCCGTTGATGGCGGCGATGATCGGCTTGTGGCACTGGGTGATCGCCCGCCAGAGCAGGTGCTGCTTGCGCAGGAGGTGATCCACCGAGGAGAAATGCACCATCTCCTTGAGATCGGCGCCGGCGGCGAAGGCCTTGTCGTTGCCGGTGAGCACGATGACGCGCACGCTGTCGTCGGCGGTGAGCAGGGTGAACTGCTCCGACAGCAGCTTCCGGAGCGCGCCGTTCAGGGCGTTGAGCTGCTCCGGCCGATTGAGGCGCAGCAGCGCCACTCCTTCGCTCGGACGTTCCAGCAGAACCTCTGACATGCGGCGGTCCCTCCCAAGGGGCTCCCATGGCCCGTGGCGGTGAGATTGACCGCCGGGGTAGGAGAATGCAAGAGTGCGCGCCGGCCATCCTAACCCCGTGATTCCCCCGGTAAACAGGGCATTTTTGATGCGCGATTTTCATCGACCGAACCGCTCGCTGGCGGTGGCCGGCGAGGCCATGGTGGCGACCTCCCATCCGCAGGCGACGCTGGCCGCGCTCGATGTGCTGAGAGGCGGCGGAAACGCCGTCGACGCGGCGATCTCGGCGGTGGCGCTGCTGGGCGTGGTCGAGCCGGCGATGACCGGCATCGGCGGCGACTGCTTCGTGCTCTATGCGCCGAAGGCAGGGCTGCCCATCGCCTATAACGGATCCGGCCGGTCGCCCCGCGCGGCCACCCTCGACTGGTACCGGGAGCGGAAATTCACCGAGCTGCCGATCGAGACGCCGCATTCGGTGACGGTGCCGGGCGCGGTCGAGGCCTGGTACCGCCTCTCCAAGGACCATGGCCGCAAGGAGATGGCGGAGCTGCTGCAGCCGGCGATCCGCGCCGCGGAGGAGGGCACGCTGCCGACGCCGCGCGTCGCCTTCGACTGGGACGTCGCCGTCGAGAAGCTGAAGCGCGATCCGGTGTCGCGCGACATCTTCCTGCCCGGCGACCGCGCGCCCGGCATCGGCGATCGCTTCCGCCAGCCGCTGCTGGCGGCGACATTGCGCGCCATCGCCAAGAAGGGACCGCAGGCGTTCTATCAGGGCGCGGTCGCCGCCGACATCGTCGCGCGGCTGCGCGAGCTCGGCGGCCTCCACACCGAGGAGGATTTCGCCAGCCATCGCGGCGATTACGTGACGCCGATCTCGGCGCAGTACCGCGGCCACGATGTCTGGGAGTGTCCGCCGAACGGGCAGGGCCTCGCTGCGCTGATGATCATGCGGATCCTGGAGGGCTATGATCTCGCGGCATCGACGCTGAGCGAGGCTGATCGCGCTCACATCCTGGCCGAGGCCACCAAGGCGGGCTTCCGCGCCCGCGATGCCTTCTTCGGCGATCCCGCCAGCATGCGCCGGCCGGTCGAGACTTTTCTCTCCGACGAGTGGAGCAAGGCGGCGCGCGGCAAGATCCGCCTCGACCGCGCCTCCGACCCGGTGATCTGGGACGAGCCCGAGCACAAGGACACCACCTATGTCTGCGTCGTCGATCGCGACCGCAACGCGATCTCCTTCATCAACTCGGTGTTCCACGATTTCGGCAGCGCCATCACCGCGCCCAAGGCCGGCGTCGTGCTGCACAGCCGCGGCCACATGTTCCGCGTCATTCCCGGCCACCCCAACGCGATCGGGCCGGGCAAGCGGCCGCTCCACACCATCATCCCGGCGATGGTGACCAAGGGCGGTCGCGCGGTGATGCCCTTCGGCGTGATGGGCGGCAACTATCAGGCGACGGGACACGCGGCCTTCCTCTCGCGCATCCTCGATCAGGGCTACGACCTGCAGCAGGCGGCGGACGCGCCGCGCAGCTTCGCCTTCGGCGGCAAGCTGCAGCTCGAGCACAGCTTCGACGCCGCGACCGTCGGCGAGCTGGAGCGCCGCGGCCATGTCATCGAATATCTGCAGAAGCCCCATGGCGGCTGCCAGGCGATCTGGATCGATCATGAGCGCGGCGTGCTGCTGGGCGCCTCCGAGCCGCGCAAGGACGGGGTGGCGCTCGGGTATTGAATCTTCGGCGATCACCCCCCACCCTGACCGTCCCCTTCGAGGGAGGGGGTGGAGGCCCGCGCTCGGTCCACGCAACGAAGGGGAAACGCAGATGATATCGATCGATCTCACCGGCAAGACTGCGCTGGTCACCGGCGGCGCCTCCGGCATCGGCCTCGCGACGGTGGAGATATTCGCGCGTGCCGGTGCCGCGGTCGCCGTCAACCACCTCGCCGAGGATCCCCGCGGCGCGCAGGAGGTGAAGCGGCTGGCGGCGGCGGGACATCGCGTCATCGCCGCGCCGGGCAGCGTCTCCAAGCCCGGCGATGCGGAGCGGATGGTGGGGAAGGCGGTCGACGAGCTCGGCCGCCTCGACTATCTCGTCAACAATGCCGGCACTGCTGGTCCCGGCACCACCGAGCCGATCGACCTCGCGCGCCTCGACGCGATGACCGAGGAGTTCTGGGCCAGCATCCTCAACACCAATCTGGTCGGCCCGTTCCGCTGCAGCAAGGCGGCGAT
>DATKPX010000296.1:0-11672 GCA_035523855.1 Allostellaceae bacterium | reverse complement strand
GGGTCCTCATGGGCATCCTGGTCGGCATGTTCCTGGCGGCGCTCGACCAGACCATCATCGTGACGCCGCTGCCCAGCATCGCCGCCGAGCTGTCCGGGGTCGAGCACCTCTCCTGGGTGGTAGCGGTCTACCTCCTCACCTCCACCATCTCGACGCCGATCTACGGCAAGCTCAGCGATCTCTATGGCCGTCGCCGGCTGCTGCAATGGGCGATCACGATCTTCCTCAGCGGCTCGGTGCTGTGCGCGCTCAGCCAGACCATGTCCCAGCTGATCGCCGCGCGCGCCCTGCAGGGGCTGGGTGGCGGCGGTCTCATCACCCTCGCTCACGCGATCCTCGCCGATCACGTCTCGCCGCGCGAGCGCGGCCGCTACCAGGGCTACCTCAGCGGCACCTGGGCCACCGCCAGCGTCGGCGGTCCGGTGCTGGGCGGCCTCTTCGTCGATCATCTCTCCTGGCGCTGGGTGTTCTGGATCAACCTGCCGATCGGCGCCATCGCGCTGCTGCTCTGCTGGCATGCGCTCCGCCACCTGCCGCAGCGCTATCAGAGCCGCGCCATCGACTATCCGGGCGCTCTCCTGCTGGCGGGCGGCGCCGCCTCGCTCCTGCTGGTGGCGACCTGGGGCGGCTCGCAATATGCCTGGAGCTCGGCGCCCATCCTCGGCCTCGGCGCCGCCGGCGTCATCCTGCTGGCGTTGTTCCTGATCCAGGAGCTGCGCGCGATCGAGCCGATCCTGCCGCCACGCCTTTTCCGCACCGACGTCTTCCGCGTCGCCCACAGCGCCTCGGCGGTGATCTCCATGGTGGTCTTTGGCACCACCATGCTGCTGCCGATCTTCCTGCAGATCGTCGCCGGCGTCACGGCCGCGCAGTCGGGTCTGCTGATGGCGCCGTTCACCGGCACCACAGTCGTCGGCGCCTTCACCACCGGCTCGCTGATGCGCAGCACCGGCCGCTACAAGCGGCTGCCGCAGATCGGCCTCTCCCTGGCGGCGCTGTCGCTCGCGCTGCTCGCCACCATGACCGCCGTCACGCCGCATCTGCTGATCGCCGGGTATTTGATATTGCTCGGCTACGGCATCGGCATGTCGCTGCCGGTGATGCTGGTCTCGGTGCAGAACGCCGCGGAGCCCCGCGACATGGGCTCCGCCACCTCGGCGGTGAACTTCTTCCGCTCGCTCGGCGGCTCCTTCGGCGCGGCGCTGCTGTGGTCGGTGCTGATCATCGCGCTCAACCACCAGCTCGCGCACGGCTCGGACGCCAGGATCGAGAACGGCTACGCCCTGCTGCAGGGCGGACCGGAAGCGATCGCCCGGCTCGCCCCCGCGATCCACGCCGTGATCATGCCGGCGCTCGCCGACTCCTTCCACGTGGTCTTCGGCACCGCCGCCGGCCTCATCCTGGTGAGTCTGCTGATTGCGAGCTTCCTCAACGAGCGGCCGCTGCGGACCAGCACCGGCCCGTCCGGCGCCAGCGAGCCGGCGCTCCGCATCCAGGACACGCTCTCCGCGGATTAACCGCCGGGACTTGCGGCGCCGCTACTGCGCCGCCGCCGTTTGCGGCGCCGCCAGCTCGCTGCGGCTCTCCGGCAGGATCAGGCTCACGGTGGTGCCGCGCCCGCGCTCGCTGTCGATGACGAGGCTGCCGCCGTGCAGCTCCGCCAGCTGCTTGGCGATCGGCAATCCGAGACCGGTGCCCTCGTATTTTCTCTGCAGGCCGCTGTTGATCTGGCGGAACGGCGTCAACGCCAGCGGGATCTCGTCCGGCGTCATGCCGATCCCCTGGTCGCGGACGTCGATCCGGAAGCAGCCGTCGGCATCGAGCGCCGAGACCACCGTGACGGTCGTGCCGGCCTCGGAGAACTTCACCGCGTTCGACAGGAGATTGAGCAGGATCCGCTTCAACGCGGTCTCGTCGGCGGTGACGCGCAATCCGCGCGCCTCATTGTCGAACTTGATCTGGACGAGCGCCGTATCGGCGCGCGGCTTCACCAGCCGGATGGTGGACGCAATCACCGGCGCCGGGTCGAACATGGTCTCGTGCAGGCGGAAGGAATTTGCCTCGATCTTGGCAATGTCGAGAATGTCGGTGATCACCGTCAGCAGGTGACGCGCGCTGTCGCGGATATCGGTCACATAGGCGTCGTATTTCGCCGAGCCGAGCGGGCCGAAGAGACCCGCCTGCATAACCTCGGAAAAGCCGATGATGGCATTGAGCGGGGTGCGCAGCTCGTGGCTCATGTTGGCGAGCAGCTCCGACTTCGCCTGACTCGCGGTCTCCGCCGCCTCCTTGGCGCCGCGGATCTCCTCCTCGGCCCGCTTCTGATCGGTGACGTCGATGGCGGCCAGCAGCGCCGCGCGCCGGCCGCCGAACTCCAGCCGATGGGCGATGAGATCGACGATGACTGTCGATCCATCGGCCCGCCGGTGATGGCGGGTGCCGAGCCGGTCTTGGGCCGCCGCGGAATCGGTGCCAAACGCCGCCAGGGGATTGTCGTCGTCGAGAGCGATCTCGCTCGGCGTCATCGCCAGGAAGCGGTCGCGGCTGTAGCCATAGAGCTGCACCGCGCGCTCATTGACCTCGACGAAGCGCTGGGTCGTCAGATCCAGCACCCACATCGGGATCGGATTGTTCTCGAAAAGCAGGCGGAAGGTGGTCTCCCGCTCCACCAACGCCTCGCGCAGCCGCCGCCGCTCGGTGGCGTCGCGCAGCATGGTGACGAAGCGGACCGGGCTTCCGGCCTCGTCGCCGATCGCCATCATGCTGATGTCGCCCCAGAACTCCGTGCCGTCCTGGCGCCGGTGCAGGATCTCCGCTTCCGCGGGCTTGCCGGCAGCGAGCGCGCCCGCGAAGCGGTCGAGGCCGGCGCGGTCGGCGCCCTGGCGCCACATCACGCTGGGAGCACGCCCGCGCAGTGCCTCGAGCGAGAAGCCGGTGATCCGCGTGAAGGCGGGGTTGATGTAGAGGATGCGCTGCGCCTCCGGCCCCTCGCGCGGATCGCCGTCCACCTCGGTGATCATCACGCCGTCATTGGCGTTGAGGACCACGGACTCCAGCAGCGTGATCCGCTCCTCCGCGAGCCGCCGGCGGATGATCGGGCGGATCTTGCCCACCAGCCGCTCGATGCGGTCGGCGGTCGCCTCGATGTCACCCGGAGCGCGGGAGAACATGAAGTTGATGGCAAAATTGCGGCCGTCCTGCGCGATCGGCACGCAGACAGCTGCCTTGTATCCCATCGCGAGCGCGGAGGCCGCGAGCGGATACTCCGCGGGATCGAGCAACGCCAGGTCCGGCACCAGCCGCCGCTGGCCGCCCACCAGGACCTCGCCGACGATGCTGTTGGTGAGCTTGATCGAGACCTTGCGATCGCGATCGATCTCCTCCGGCGTCTTCGGCCCCTCCGGCCCATAGGCGGCGATCAGCTGGCAGTTGGCGCCACGCAGGCCCAGCGACCACGCCCGCGCTGTGGCGGCGCTCTCGGCGGTGCAGACGATCTTGAGCGTCGCCTCGAGGGCGAGCCGGACGTTGGGCGCCTCGGCGATGGTGCTCATCAACTCGTTGGCGAGCTTGAGATCAAGCTCGACGGCTGCGCGAACCGAAAGCTCGTGGCGGAGTTCGATCTCGTTCATCACCATCCGCGCCAGTGTCGTCAGCCGCGCGCGCGCCTCGGCATCGAGACCGGCGCGCGGCTCGCTGTCGATCACGCAGAGCGACCCGAGACAGCGGCCGTCCCGGGTCATCAGGGGCGCGCCGGCGTAGAACCGGATTCCGCCGTCGCAGGCCACCAGCGGGCTCGCCCTGAAGCGCGGATCGGTCCTGGCATCGCCGATCAGCGTGATCTCGGGGCGACAGATGGTCTCGGCGCAGAAGGAGCCGGAACGCGGGAGCTCGGCGCGGTCGAGCCCGACGCGGGACTTGAACCAGACGCGCTCGGCATCCACGAAGGTAATGAGCGCGATCGGCGCGCGGAACAGCGAGGCCGCGAGCTGGGCGACTCGGTCGAAAGCCTCCTCGGGCGGCGTATCGAGAATGGCATATCGCCGCAAGGCGGCGAGACGCTGCTCCTCGTCCGGAGGAAGTGGACCCGTCACGGCGCTCCCCGCGCTCCCGGTGATGGAAGCTCGGATACTCAGGGGAACACGGTGAATATTGGGTTAACAATGCCCTTTGACCTGGGGGCGAGACCTGCTGGTATTCTGGCCGCAAGCGAGATCGGCAGCCGGCCGGTCCAAGGTCAGGGAGAGCCCCGAGTGACGTATGACGGAGCGCGCCGGCCATGAATGATGCCGGGAATGCCCCGCCGCCCGTGGGAACGCCGCTGCTCGAGGTCGACGGCGTCACGCTCCAGTATAAGACGCGCGAGCATCTGGTCACCGCGACCTATCGGGTGGGATTCCAGGTCCATCGCGGCGACCGCTTCGTGCTGCTGGGGCCGTCCGGCTGCGGCAAGTCGACCCTGCTGAAGGGGGTCGGCGGCTTCCTGAGGCCCGTCGAGGGCAGCATCCGCCTCAACGGCCGGGCGGTGGACCGGCCGGGACCGGACCGGATGATGGTGTTCCAGGAATTCGACCAGCTGCTGCCTTGGAAAACAGTGCAGCAGAACGTCATGTTTCCGCTGGTGACCGGCGGCAGTTGCAGTGCCCGCGAGGCGGCGGAGCGCGCGCGAGCCTACATCGACAAGGTGAAGCTGACGGAGTTCCGCGACGTCTATCCGCACATGCTCTCGGGTGGCATGAAGCAGCGGGTGGCGATCGCCCGCGCGATGGCGATGGAGCCGGAGATCCTGCTGATGGACGAGCCCTTCGCGGCGCTCGACGCGCTGACGCGACGCAAGATGCAGGAGGAGTTGCTGCAGCTCTGGTCCGACATCCGCTTCACCGTGCTCTTCGTCACCCACTCTATCGAGGAAGCAATCATCGTCGGCAACCGGATCCTGGTGCTGTCGCCGCATCCGGGCCAGGTGAAGGCCGAGCTCAACTCCGAGACGCACGGCCACGACACCGCCGGCGATGCCGCCTTCCTGGCGCTCCAGCACCGCATCCATGCCATGCTGTTCGCCGAAGCGGTGGAGGATACGCGGGTGCATCCGTGAGCTCGGTGAAGCGCGCCGCCGCGGTGCCGCCGGTCCGCCCGGAATTCGAGCGCGCGGTCCTCGACGCGCGCAACGTCGGCGAGATCCTGCGGCCGCTCTCCCTCTGGGAGCAGATCACCAATGTCACCGCGCTCAGGCGGATCTTCATCCTGGTGCTGCTGGCGGCGCTTTGGCAGGCCTATGCGGTCCCGCTCGACAATCCCCTGATCTTCCCGACCTTCAGCGACACGGTGACGGCGTTCTGGGGCGGTATCCTCAGCGGCGAGATCCTGGCGCGCACAGCGGTCTCGATCAGGCTGCTGGTGGTCGGCTATGCCGCGGGCGTGGCGATCGCCGCCGCGCTCACCACCTTCGCGGTCTCGACGCGGATCGGCACCGACCTCCTCAGCACGCTCACGGCCATGTTCAACCCGCTGCCGGCGATCGCGCTGCTGCCGCTCGCCTTGCTGTGGTTCGGCCTCGGCGCGCCCAGCCTGATCTTCGTCCTGATCCACTCCGTATTGTGGCCGGTCTCCCTCAACACCCATTCGGGATTCCTCAGCGTCTCCGACACGCTGCGGATGGCGGGGCAAAATTACGGACTGAAGGGCATCCGCTTCGTGCTGCGCATCCTGATCCCGGCGGCCTTCCCGTCGATCCTCACCGGTCTCAAGATCGGCTGGGCCTTCGCCTGGCGCACGCTCATCGCCGCGGAGCTGGTATTTGGCGTGAGCTCGGGCTCGGGCGGGCTCGGCTGGTATATCTTCCAGAACCGCAACGAGCTCGAGATCGCCAATGTGTTCGCCGGCCTCTTCACGGTGATCCTGATCGGTCTCCTGGTGGAGAGCGTGGTCTTCCGCAGCCTCGAGGCACGCACCGTGCGCAAATGGGGCATGCAGCGGTGACGGTTTCGCCCGCGCCGCGTTCCTGAGCATCCTCCAGACCATGTCGATCGACGCGGACCGCGCCGCGCGCCCGCGCCTCTTCCACGGCTGGATCGTGGTCTGGGCTGCCTTCGCGGTGATGCTGCTCGGCTTCGGCGCCGCCTACAGCTTCACCATCTTTTTCGGTCCGCTGCAGGAGGAGTTTGCCGCCTCGCGCGGCAGCCTCTCCCTCGCCTTCTCGATCGCCGGCGGGCTCTGGTTCTTCCTGGGCGCCCTGAGCGGTCCCTTGGCCGATCGCTACGGCCCGCGCGGCACCACTCTCTTCGGCATGGCGGCGGCGGGGCTCGGCCTCCTCATCGTGTCGCGCGCGCAGGCGCTCTGGCAGATCTATCTGGGCTTCGGCGTCTGCATGGGGGTCGGTGTCGGGTTCTCCTACGTACCGGCGATCGGCGTGGTGCAGCGCTGGTTCGTGCGCCGACGCGGCTTCGCCTCCGGCGTCGCCGTCTCCGGCATCGGAGTCGGCACGCTGGCGGTGCCGCCGCTCGCCGCGCTCCTGCTCGGGGCGATCGGGTGGCGCTGGGCCGCGGCACTCCTCGGCCTCATCGTCATCCTCGGCGGCGCGCTCGCCGCCTGGCTGCTGGAGGACGATCCGCATCGCCGCGGCCTCGCCCCCGACAACGACGCCCTCGACGCCGCGGCGCCGCGGCCGGTGCTCTCCGGCCGCACTCTCCCCGAGGCGCTGCGCAGCCGCGCCTTCATCGCCTTGTTCCTCGCCTTCATGTCGGCGTCGCTGGGCCTCTTCATCCCCTTCGTCCATCTCGTGCCCTATGCCGAGGATCACGGCATCGCCCACCGCACCGCGGTCCTGCTGGTGAGCGGTATCGGCCTCGGCAGCACCGGCGGGCGGTTCCTGCTGGGCGGCGTCGCCGACCGCATCGGCCGCCGGCTCTCCTTCGCGCTCATGTATCTCGGCATGGCGCTGATGCTGCTCTGGTGGCTCGTCTCCGGCACCGGCTGGCAGCTCGCCGTCTTCGCGCTGGTCTTCGGCACCTGCTATGGCGGCTTCGTCGCCCTGGCGCCGGCGGTGACGGTGGATTATTTCGGCGCCAAGAGCGCCGGCGCCATCATCGGCGCCCTCTACGCCAGCGTCGGGGTCGGCACCTTCGCAGGACCGCTGCTGGCGGGCATCGCCTTCGATCTGACGCAAAGCTACACGCTGCCGATCCTCGTCAGCGCGGTCACCATGTTCCTGGGCCTGCTGCTGGTCGGCTTGATGGGAAAGCCACCCAGCCGCTAGACTGGCGCAAGCCCGCTCCCCAGGAGGTGCCGCATGGCCGTTCAGGCGCTCAATCATTTCAACGTCCAGACCACCGATCTCGAGAAGACGCGGGAGTTCTATGAACGCGTGCTCGGCTTCAAGACGGGCCCGCGGCCGAACTTCGACTTCCCCGGCTACTGGCTCTATTGCGGCGAGCTGCCGGTGGTGCATCTCTCCGGCGGCCATAAGGCGCGCACCGATGGACCGGCCGACACCGGCAATTTCGACCACGTCGCCTTCACCGCCGGCGACTTCGAGGGGATGAAGAAGCACTTCCAGCAGCTCGGCATTTCCTATCGCGAGCAGAAGGTGCCGGGCGCCCGGGTGTGGCAGCTCTTCGTCACCGATCCCAACAACGTGGTGATCGAGCTCAATTACCCGCCGACCTAGGGCAACCTGCCATCGGCGGTCGCTACCATGAAGAAGGTCGCCTTCGAGACGGTCCTGCATGGCGAGCCCACTTTCGGGGTGCGGGTCGCGCTGTGGCCGGAGAGCACCCTCAAGGACGCGGAGACAGTGCTCGACCGCCATCGAACGATCCGGATCGAGTTCGGCTATCCGCTGCCCGACCGGCACGTGTTCGACTTCAGCCACCAGGGATCATGGACGCGGAAGGATTTCGTCGATGCCGTCGTCGCCAAATATCGCGAGATCGGCGACGCCGAGGTGGACGATCTCTGGCTCGAGACTGCCTACCGCGATGACGGCGGCGTGTGGCGCCTGGGAATGGGCGGCTAGCGGATCGAGCATAGACCGGGCATGACCGAGGCGCGGCTAAAGACGCGGATCCTGGTGCAGGCCGCGGTGCGGATGTGCGGGCAGCTGGCGATCCCCGTGGTGATCGCGCGGCGCGGCGACGAGGAGGCCGGCACCATCCTCATCAAGCTCAATCAGCGCGCACGCGGCTTCACGGTGCTGACCCAGGCGCGGACGCCCGAGGGCGAGCTCGGCTGGTTCAGGGGCACCGGCGCCGCGCCGGTGGACGAGGCCGCCGCCGACGCCTATATCGCGCGCCAGGTCTCGCGCGATCCCGATCTCTGGGTGGTGGAGATCGAGGATCCCGAAGGCCGCCAGATCTTCGCCGGCAAGGTGATGTCTTAGACGGCGCCCGCCGCCGCCTTCAGCGTCTCGATCCAGGATTCGACGCGACGGCGGTTGACGCCGAAATCCGAGCGGCCGTAGCGCGAGCGGCTGAGCACCGCGAGGGTCGCGTGGCCCGGCCCCGCCGGCACGATCTCCACCGTCACGATATCGGGAAAGCGCATCAGCGCGGAGCGGGCGATGAAGACGAGATGGCGATGGCCGCCATCCTCGGCGACCAGGCGCACCCGCGGCTCCGCTTCCACCATCTGCAGCAGGCGATCGCGGAGCGCCATCGCGTCCACGGGAAAGATTGGACTCGTGGCGTCAGGCCGCGCGCCGCAATAGGCGGGCTCCGGCGGACAGAGCAAATAGACGTTGTCGCGCGCGCCGAGGGCGAGACGGGCGAAATCCACCTGCTCGCCGGGCTTGAGGCCGTCCTCGCTCTCGCGCCCCATGTAGAGACGCACCCCCAGCAGGCCGATCGCGATGACGACTACGAGCGTCAGCACCATCGGCCGCCACCGCCGCCGCAGCATGCCACTCCCCGCTCCCTTGCGCCCCTTGCGGCATCCAGCATAGCAGCCGATCCTCCACCATGACTATGGAGCAGACGCGCGCAGGGAGACGGCGTCCTCGTGCTCGGAAACCGGCGCCGATCGCACCGCCGGTGCCGAACGATCTCGACGAGGGCGTGCGCGTCCTCATCGCCCGCGACCGCGATCTCGCCGCCATCGTCGCCGAGCACGGCATCCCTCGCTTCCCGCGCCGGCCGGCCAATTTCGGCACCCTCCTCCACATCATCCTGGAGCAGCAGCTCTCGATCGACATCGCGGCGCGGCTCTGGCTGCGGCTCAAGGGCGAATGCCGGCCGCTGACGCCGCGGCGCTTCCTTACCCTCGACGAGGCGACACTCAAGCGTTGCGGCTTCACGCGCCAGAAGATCTCCTATGCCCGCGGCCTTGCCACCGCGATCCTGGAGCGGCGTTTCTCCCTCGCCGCGCTCGCCAGGCTCGGCGACGACGAGGCGATGGCGGCGATCACCGCGCTGCGGGGCTTCGGCGCCTGGAGCGCCGAGGTGTTCCTGCTCTTCGCCGAGGGGCGTCCGGACATCTGGCCGGCGGAGGATCTCGGGCTTCGCGTGGCGGTGCAGTGGATGAAGGGGCTGCCGGAACGGCCGAGCGGCGCCTACCTCCGTACGCTCGGCGAGACCTGGCGTCCCTGGCGGTCGGTAGCGGCCTGTTTGCTCTGGCAATTCTACCTCAAGCGGTTGAACCGCACGCCGCCGGCGCTCGCGGCGGGATAGGTCTTTACGCGTTATTAAAGGCCCTGCCGCATTCTCAGGGACGTCGTCGACACAGTCTCCGAGTTTCCGATGAGCGCCACCGTCGAGAGCAGGCCCGAGACCCATGGCGTGATCGCAAGGCTCGGCAGCTGCCCGCTGCCGATCGAGCTCTCCCAGCTGCACCTCTTCGATGCCGGCGACAAGGAGGCGATCAGCTTCCGCTTCGCCTTCCACGACGTGCCGTTCTCCTGCACGGCCGAGCGGCGGGAGGGCAAGCCCATGCTCGCGCTGGTCGGCGATTTCGGCGCGCTCCCCTACACGGTCGAAGGCGCCGAGCGCCGCCGCTCGGTGCAGACCATCCTGGCCGCCGCCAAGCGCCGCTCCGGTCTCGACTGGACGATCACGCGCACCCAGACCATCGCGGTCGCCGGCGGCATCGCGCTCGACCTGCCGCTGACGCCGCGCGCGCTGGTGGTCGGCACCGTGGCGCTGCTGCTGCGCGCGCTGCCCTATCTCGAGCTGCTGGTGGAGGTGCTCTCGGCGCCGAAGCCGCTGCCTCAGCCGGGCGGCAGCGTCACCACCTGACCCGGAAAGATCAGGTTCGGATCCGCGATGTCGCTGCGGTTCGCCTGATAGATCTCGGTGAACATCGGACCCTGACCCAGGGTCCGGCGCGCGATGCGCCATAGGCTGTCGCCGGACTGCACCACCAGGAATTGATTGTTGGCGAGCTGCGCCGGCACCTCAGCGCGGCGGAACTGCAGTGTCACCCGCGCGGCGACCTTGCCGTCCTGGCCGACGAGATCGGCGCGCAGCGTATATTGGCCGGGCGCCACCGCGTCGGACGGCTTCACCGCCCAGTCGCCCTTCTGATCGGCGCGCGTGTCGCCCTCGGGCTTGTTGTCGAGATAGACCAGCACGCGCCCGGTCGCCGGAGCGCGGCCGCCGACGCTGAGATGCCCGGCGCCGTCGTACTGGATGGTGTCGATGAAGAGCGAGCGGCCGGTCGCCGCGTTGTTCCCCGGCACCTGCAGCGCCTTCGCCGGGCCTTCGCCCTGGCGCGGCACCAGCACCGCCAGCGACTGCGAGCCGCCCTGGCTCGGCTCGCCGGCGAGGTTCTTGTTGCCCTCGGGCACCGCGACGACGACCACCCCCTCGGATTTCCGCACCGCGCCGTCCTGCGGCGACTTCGAGGCAAGCCCGAGCTCGTGGTTGCCCGGCGTCAGCGGCTTGTCCGGCGTCAGCACCCATTCGCCGCGCGGATCGGCGGTGACGGTGGCGAAAGGCTTGTCGCCGTCGAGCACCGTCACCTCGGCACCGGGATCGGCGCGGCCGGCCATGACAGCCTCGCCGCCGGGGCTCACACGCACGACATCGAAGCTCGGATTCACCGGCGCGATCGCGGCGGCGGGCGGCTGCGATGCCGGCGGCGCGGGAGCGGGCGCCGGCGCGGCGGCCGGCGGCGCGGCGGCCGACACCGGCTTCGGCGGCGCCTGGCTCGCCTGCCACTGATAGGCGGCGATCGCGCCGATGACGAGCGCCGCAACCGCGGCGATCACGCCTAGGACCGCACCTCGATTCATCATGCCTCGCAGGGTTTCGGCGCCTCCGGGCTTGTTACACCGGTTCGGCTAGGGGTGCAACGGCATGGCATTGCCATGGGAATTCGCCACCGGACTGCGCTAGTATCGCCGCGAATTTCGGTATCACGGTGTGAGTGCGAATGGCGCGGGTCGAGCGAGTCTGTGTCTATTGCGGCGCCGCCGACCGAGTCGCGGAGCCCTATCGCGAGGCGGCGCGGCACACCGGCACGCTGCTGGCGCGGGCCGGCATCGAGCTGATTTTCGGCGGCGGCCGCGTCGGGCTGATGGGGATGACGGCGCAGGCGGCGCTTGCCGCCGGCGGGCGCGTCACCGGCATCATTCCGGGCTTCCTGCACGACCGCGAGATCGGCCATACCGGCGTGAGCGAGCTCATCGTGGTGGGCTCCATGCACGAGCGCAAGCAGCGCATGTTCGAGCGCGCCGACGCCTT
>DATKPX010000295.1:0-2186 GCA_035523855.1 Allostellaceae bacterium | reverse complement strand
TGACCCGCCTCTGGCTGCGCAGCGAGGGCCGGCAGAGCTATCGCGGCTGAGCGGCGGAATTTCCGCGGCGGTTGCCGGCGTCGAGGGCGCGGCAACCGCTGATTCCATGGCCTGAATCAAGCCTGCTCACAGGGGAACCGCCCGCCGCCGCGGCGCGTTGAAGCGCTCGTTGCCGGGCGATCGCGGCCGCCGGCAGTGCAGCCGAGGGACGATTCCGATCCTCCGCTCGGCAGCCTCAGGGTTGAGCGCGGAGAGCCTTTGCCATGATGACCGTTGCGCGAGCGGATGCCGATCGCCCCTCCACCGGCGCGCGGCCGCGCGCGGAGATTCCGGCGCTGACGGGCTTGCGCGGCATCGCGGCGCTGCTGGTGGCGGTCTATCACATCAATCCGCCCGATCGCGCCAGCGCCTCGCCGGTGGTGCATTTCGTCGGCAAGGGCTATCTCTGGGTCGATCTCTTCTTCGTACTGAGCGGGTTCGTGATCGCGCTCAACTATTCCCACCTGTTCGAGGCGGGCTGGTCGCGGCGCGCCTGGGGTGATTTCCTGCTGCGCCGGCTGGCACGCGTCTATCCGCTCTATCTCGCGGTGACGGCGGCGGGCATCGGGCTGACGCTCGCGCATCTGCATCTGCCGGCGCTGCCGAGCGGCGGCGGGCGCGAGATGGCCGCCGCCAATCTGCTGATGATCCAGTCCTGGGGCATCGCCGAGAGCGTCAACGGCGCCGCCTGGTCGCTCAGCACGGAATGGGCCGCCTATCTGCTCTTTCCGCTGCTGGTCTCGCTCGCCCTCTTCGCGCGGCCGGCGCTGGCGTGGAGCGCGCTGCTGGCGGCGCTGCTCGCCACCGTCGCCACGGTCGCGCTCACCACGCATGACGGCGCCTATCACAGCGGTCCGCTCGACGCCTATGACGGCAGGACGGCGGAGCCGCTGCTGCGCTGCCTCGGCGGCTTCACCCTCGGCCTCGTGCTCTGCCGCGCCGCGCGCGTGCCGCGCCTCCTTGCTCTCGTCAGCCACGACGCGACCATCGCCGCGGCGGTCGTGCTGCTGGTGCTGGGCTTCGCCGAGAGCGGCCACGATCTGCTGATCTATCCGCTCTTCGCCCTGCTGGTGCTCGGCCTCTACGGCAACCGCGGCCTGGTCTGCCGGTTCTTCGGCTGCTGGCCGGTCTATCGGCTGGGCGTGCTCTCCTATTCCGTCTATCTCCTGCATCCCTATCTGGTGGCGCCGCGCGCCGAGCTGCAGGCGTCCCTCACGCCCTATCTCCCGGCGACCGCCGCCGTCATTGGCGTCAATCTCGCGGTCTACGGCACCCTGCTGGCCGCCGCCACGATCGCCTACCGCTCGATCGAGCAGCCCGGCCGGCGCTGGACACAGCGCCTGGGGCAGGGCGTTCTCGGCAGCCGCATCCGGCCCGCTTCCGCTTAAGGCTCGCTGCGGCGTCCCACGATCGCGCCCTTGCCGAGGCTTCCGGCCACCCCTAGAGTTGTCCCGCATAAATAAGGCCGCGACATCCGCCGATGCGGAGGGCGGACCGCACCAGGGGGAGGTTACGCATGCTCAGCACGAGAGCTCTGGGTCTATTGATCGGTGCCGCTTGCGGCGCGCTGGCGCTCGGCCCGGCCGCCGCCCATGCCGCCGACGCCAAGCATTTCACCTTCGGCTACGACCAGCCGCATACCACCGCCTACGGCTTCGCCGGCGATACCTTCGCCGCCAAGCTCAACGAGCTCAGCAAGGGAACCATGATCATAGATCAGTTCCCCGGCGCGCAGCTCGGCCAGGAGCCGCAGATGCTGCAGAAGATCCGCACCGGCGATATCGACTTCATCATCTCCGCCACCGCCAACGCCGCCACCGTCTCGCCGGAGGCCGGCGTGCTGTCGATCCATTTCATCTTCCGCGGCGAGGATCACCTGAAGAAGGCGATCACCGATCCCAAGGTGATCGCCGCCTTTCGCAAGATGATCGCCGACACGGTGCAGGGCGCCCATGTGCTGACCCTCATCACGCTGGGCCTGCGTGACTTCTACAGCAAGAAGGAGATCCACAACATCAACGACCTCAAGGGCCTCAAGGTGCGCGTGCAGGCGACGCCGACCGAGGACACCATGTTCCCGGCCTACGGCGCGCAGATCGTCCACATGCCCTTCGGCAGCGTCTACACCTCGCTTCAGACCGGCGTGG
>DATKPX010000294.1:0-5911 GCA_035523855.1 Allostellaceae bacterium | reverse complement strand
TGGCGCGGCGCTGGGGCACCGGGCTCGCGGCGCCGGCGGAGATGTTCGCGGCGATGGCGGTGGTGCGCCTGCCGGACTCGCCGCGCGATCCCCTGGAGATCACCCAGTGGCTCCGCGAGGAGAAGCGCATCGAGGCGCCCGTCCATCGCATCGACGGGGCGCTCTGGGTGCGCATCGCCGCGCAGGCCTATAACGAGCCCGCGGAGTACGAGCGCCTGGCGGCGGCGTTTGCGGGAACGTGATTTGAAGCGGCCGGCCTCGGCGCGCTAGCTACCCGCACGCAAAGCGCCCCTCCCCCTTGAGGGGGAGGGTGACACCGCGCAGATTTATCGGCCGATGAACTCGCTCTAAACTCGCCGCCCATGCCGCTCCCGCCGCAACGACCGATGCCGCCGCTCCGCGCCTTCCTGACGGTGGCGCTCGGCACTGCCTTCCTGTCGCTGCTCTTCCTGCCGGACCAGGTGCGCGACGGCAATCGTCTGGGATGGGACGGGCGGCCGGAGCTCGAGGTGCTGCTGCTGCTGGGCGGGCTCGGTCTCCTCACGCTCCTCGGCCGGCGCCTGCCGCTCTGGGCGCGCGCGACGACAGGCGTGCTGGTCGCCCTCGCGGCGCTCTTCCACTTCCTTGTGGCGGCGGTGCCGAGCTTCTTCGAGCGCGACCTCGACCTCTACTGGGACCTGCCGCATGTACCTGGATTGATTGGTCTTTTCGTCGACGCGGCGGGGCCGGTCAAGGGCTGGGCCAGCCTCTTTGGGGTGAGCCTGCTCCTCGTCCTCCTATCATATTCTGTCATGCTGCTGGTCGGCGCGATGGAGCGGGCGCTGCGCGGTCCCTGGCGGCCGCCGCTCGCCCTCGGCGTCGCCGCGCTCGGTCTCGTGTTGCTGCCGCTGCACGGCGGCGGCGCGCCGCTCATCTCCGACCGGCTCTCCCGGGAGGTCGGCTATCACGCCGCCCGCACCTGGCAGGCCTGGCGCATCATGCACGGCGCGCCCGGCCCCTATGCCGAGGCGCTCGCCGAGCCGCAGCCGCCGGCGCGCGATCTCGGCCGGCTCCGCCACCACGACGTCTATCTCGTCTTCTTCGAATCCTACGGCACCACGGTGCTCGACGACCCGCAGTTCGCATCGACGATCCGGCCGGCGCTCGATCGGTTCGCCGACGCGGTCGAGGACGCCGGCTACTACATGCTCTCCAACCGCATCGTCTCGCCCACCTTCGGCGGCGGCTCGTGGCTGGCGCACGGCACCATGGCGAGCGGGCTCAAGCTCGATCCCTTCCTCTACCGCCTGCTGCTCAGCACCGACCGCCGCACGCTGCCGGAATACATGAAGGCGGCGGGCTACCAGAGCCTCAACATCATGCCGGGCATCAAGCATCCCTGGCCCGAAGGCGAGTACTGGGGCTTCGACCGCACGCTCACCGCCAAGGACCTGGGCTATGACGGGCCGCCCTTCGGCTGGTTCGGCATTCCCGACCAGTGGACGCTGAAGGTGGCGCTGCAGCAGATCGACGCCCGTCCGCACCCGCCGCTCTTCACCCAGATCGTGCTGCTGTCGAGCCACACGCCCTTCGCCCCGGTGCCGCCCTATGTGGCGGACTGGAGCGATGCCGGCCCCTACAAGAGCGTCGTCCAGGCCGAGTGGGACCGCATCTACACCGATCCCGACTGGTGGCATCTGGAGCAGCCCTATCTGCAATCGGTGCAGTACGATCTGAAGGTGCTCGCGGGCTGGCTGAAGCAGCTCAAAGGGCAGCCGCTGGTGATCATCCTCGGCGATCATCAGCCGCCGGGCTTCGTCTCCGGGTCGGTGGCGCCGCACACGGTGCCGATCCATGTGCTCTCCCGCGACGAGGATCTGGTGCTTCCCTTCGCGAGCTTGGGCTATACTGCCGGCGCGATCCCGCCGGAGGACGGGGCGTTCAAGGGCATGGAGAGCTTCCTGCCGGATTTTTTGCGGCTCTTCGCCAGTGGCCATTCCGTGGTGCTGGGTCCTCGGACGGACAGGGTTAACTAGTTAATCAAGCCTTGCATCGGGATTAAGCGGTTGGTGACCCGTTCCGGCTATGACGGAGCTGGCATGATCGATCCCAAAGAGCTGGGGCACGCTCTTCATCACTATCGTGGCCGCGGCTACGCGGTGCTGCGCGGCGTGTTTGCGCCCGACGAGGTTGCGCAGATGGCGGCCGCTTTCGACCGCCAGCGCGAGGCCGGGCTCAAATACGGCGCCAGCTTCCGCCACGGCAATCTGCTCTACCGCGTCGGCAACGACCCCGCGATCGGCAAGATCGTGCGGCTGGTGCAGTGGCCGTCCTATCAGGACCCGGTGCTGGAGCGCTATCGCCGCGATCCCCGCTTTTTCGAGATCCTGTCGCCGATCCTCGGCCGCGACATCAAGCAGATCATCAACCAGCTGCACTGGAAGCCGCCCGGCGCCGCCAACGTCGACTTCGCCTTCCATCAGGACGTGCGCTTCCGCCGGCCGCGCACCGCCTACCGCAATCTCGAGATCTCCTACGTGCAGACCGGCATCGCCATCGACGCGCACCACAAGGAGAGCGGCGCGATGCGCCTCCTGCCTTATTCGCATCTGCGCGGCGAGCTCGCGATCCCGGCGCCGCAGCAGATCCTTGCCGGCCCACCCGAGGACGCGGCCCTGCAGGCGGCCGGCCTCAATCCGGCGAAGCTCATCGATCTCGATCTCGAGGCTGGCGACGTCGCGCTCTGGAGCGTGCTGACCGTGCACGGCTCCGCCAGCAACACGACCGCCGAGGACCGCCGCTTCTATCTCAACGGCTATGTCCGGGCGGCCGACTGCGACCGCGGCGAATGGGCCTTCCGCGACGGCGTGCCCTGCCCGCTCGGCGAGCCGCAGCTCGTCCACTACGAGCAGCTCTACGAGCGCCCGGAGCCGCACTACGTCGAGGAGTAGCTGCTAGGCGAGCCCCGCCACCACGCGGCGGAAGGCGTCGGCGAAGTCGCGGCGCTCCTGCGGCAATCCCACGGTGACGCGGATGCAGCGGTTGAGGGGTGCCACGCCGGGCATGCGCACGAAGACCGCTTCTTCTTCCAGCAGCCGCTTCATCGCCGCGCTGGCGCGCTCGAAGGATCCCAGATCGATGGCGACGAAGTTGGTGGCGGAGGCGAGCGTCTTTAGGCCGAGCGCGGCGGCGAGCTCGGCGTAGTCGCGCTTGCCGTCGCCGACTGCGCGCACCACGCCGGCGATGAACTCGGGATCGCCGAGCGAGGCAAGCGCCGCCTCCTGGGCCAGGCGGTTGACGCCGAAATGGTGGCGGATCTTGTCGAAGGCCTGGATCGTCTCCTTGGGCGCGATCGCGTAGCCGATGCGCGAGCCCGCCATGCCATGCGCCTTGGAGAAGGTGCGCAGCCGGATGACGCGCGGATCCTCGGCGTCGAGCGCCGGCAGGGATTCCGGCGGCGCGAAATCCGCATAGGCCTCGTCGAGGACGAGCAGGCAGCCGGGCGGCAGCGCCTCGACCAGGCGCTGCTGCGCCTCCGCCGAAAGCCAGCTGCCGGTGGGGTTGTCGGGGTTGGAGAGATAGACCAGGCGCGCGCGACGGCGGCGCGCCATCCGCGCCAGCGCCTCGGCATCGTTGCGGTCCTCGCGGTAGGGCACGGTGACGAGGCGGCCGCCGAAGCCGTTCACGTGGAAGGCGAAGGTAGGATAGGCGCCGTGCCCCATCACCACCCGATCGCCGGGATCGACGAAGCTCCGGACGATGAGGCCGAGGAGATCGTCGATGCCGGCACCCAGCACCACGTTGTCGCGCGCCACGTTGTGCCGGCGGGCGATCGCCTCGCGCAGCACGAAGCCCTCGGGATCGCAGTACCAGTTGACGTGCGAGGCGCCGCCCTGCATCGCGGCCACCGCCTTGGGCGAGGGGCCGAAAGCGCTCTCATTGGCGCCGATGCGGACCTTGAGGGTGCGACCGATGCGCCGCTCCAGCGCCTCCGGCGGCACGAAGGGCACCGTCGCCGGCAGCGCGGCGAGGAGGCGCGCATAGCGCGGTCGGGTTCGGGCGTCGCTCATCAGGGTCCCCAAATGAAAAGCGGCGCGCCCACGCCGACGCGCCGCCAGATCCGCTCCGGCCGGGGGCCGGTCTCAGGTACGATCGTGCGCCGGTCGCTCGGTGGCGCCAGGCTGGCCGGCGGGCGGCGTCACCCGTGGCGGGGGCGCCTGCTCGGCCGTCTCCTCGTCCTTCATCCCGGCCTTGAAGGCTTTGATGCCTTTGGCAAAATCACCCATGACATTGGTGAGCTTGCCGCGGCCGCCGAACAGCACGGCGACCACCGCGATGACGATCAGCCAATGCCAGATACTGAAGCTTCCCATATGACGCCTCGAACCAGTTGAGGGGTTGACCCATTGCCCCGCAGGCGACGCGGAGGAGGGGTTTTTGTCAAGGGAAAACCACGCGCCGGCGGGGCTGGCGGGCGGCTCCCGATCTCTTATACTTGGGCATCCCCAGGCACATTCGGCAAGACGTGACTGCAGCCATCGCATTTCCCCTTGCGCATCCAGCCCCGTGGCCGTCGGCCGCCGCCGCGGAGCTGGGATTCGACGCGCGCCGCCTCGACGATGCCCTGAGCTTCGCCGCGGCGCACGAGACGCCCTGGAGCCGCGATCTCGCCGAGGTCATCAGCACGTCGTTCTTCGAGCCGCCGCCCTGGAACGAGATCCTGGGCCCGGTGCGCCCGCGCGGCGCGCCCAACGGTCTGGTCACCCGGCACGGCCGGCTGGTGGCGCGCTGGGGCGACACGCGCCAGGTCGATCTCACCTTCAGCATCGCCAAGAGCTACCTGGCGCTCCTCGCCGGCATCGCCCATGACCACGGCCTGCTGCCGGATCCGCGCGAGCGCGTCGGCCTTCGCGTCGACGATGGCGGCTTCGCGTCGCCGCACAACAGCGAGATCACCTGGGAGCATTTCCTGCAGCAGACCTCCGAATGGGAGGGCACGCTCTGGGACAAGCCAGACCTCGTCGACCGCAACCGCGATCTCACCGTCGAGGGCACCAACCGCAGCAGGAAGGGCACTCACCGCGACCTGCAGAAGCCCGGCGCCTACTGGGAGTACAACGACGTCCGCGTCAATCGTCTCAGTCTCTCGCTGCTGCGCCTCTTCCACCGGCCGCTGCCGGAGATCTTCGCCGAGGCGATCATGCGGCCGATCGGCGCCTCGACCGACTGGCGCTGGCAGGGCTATCGCAACTCGACGGTGGAGATCGACGGCAAGCCGATGGTCTCGGTGCCGGGCGGGACCCATTGGGGCGGCGGCGTCTCCATCCACGCCGAGGATCAGGCGCGCCTCGGCCTCCTGATGCTGAACCGCGGCGCCTGGGACGGGCGGCGCGTGGTTTCCTCCGGCTGGATCGAGCGCGCCACCACGCCGGCGGCGATCAATCCGAGCTACGGCTATCTCTGGTGGCTCAACACCGGCCGCAAGCGGTATCCGAGCGCCTCGCCGCAGAGCCTGTTCGCCAGCGGCGCCGGCGGCAACTGCACCTGGATCGATCCCCAGAGCGGCATCGTCGCCGTCATGCGCTGGATGGATCCCGCCGCAATGAACGAATTCATAGGCCGCGTGATGGCGGCGCTGACATCTTGACCGCGGGGGTCCGCATGCTCCGCGGTGCGCCGCAGTGATAGGTCGCGTAATGCGAAGGACGGCGAAACTTGTTCTGGCGGTGGGAGTGGCCGGCGTGATGCTGATCGCGACGGCGCTGATCATGTACGCGCGCGAGCTGGAGCCGCCGGAGCGGCCGGCGGTGGCGAATGCCGGCCCGGTGGCGGTGCCGATCCCGCCGGTGCCGGCGCCCGAGACGCCGGCGGAAGCGCCGCCGCCCGCGCCCGATGTCGCGGCCGTGGCGCCCGCGCCGCCGGCCGATGCGCT
>DATKPX010000293.1:0-3753 GCA_035523855.1 Allostellaceae bacterium | reverse complement strand
ACGCGTTTCGCGCCGCCATCGCCGCCGGCGCCCGTCTCGACGCCGCCGCGGAAGCAGCACTCGCGATCGATCCGCTCTTCGATCTGCCGCTGACGCTCCGCGGCCTGTTCGATGCCGGCCTGATCACCGGATGCTCGCCATCGGGTTCCGCCAAGGAGGAGTGACGTCATGTTCGCCCGCGCAACCGATTTCGGAGTCACGATGAATCCGGTCGAGAGATTGCAGGCCCTGTTCGCCTGGCTCGGCGGCTTCCCGCAGGCCGTGCTGCAATTCGCCTTCCGCTTCAGCATCGCCTCGGTGTTCTGGCACTCCGGCATGACGAAGCTCGCGAACTGGGACACCACGATCGCGCTCTTCCGCGACGAGTACAGGGTGCCGGTGCTGCCACCCGAGCTCGCCGCCACCCTGGCCGCCACCGTCGAGCTCAGCTGCCCGGTGCTGCTGGTCCTCGGCCTCGCCGCGCGGCTCGCGACCCTGCCGATGCTGGGCATGACCCTCGTGATCGAGGTCTTCGTCTATCCCGAGCAGTGGGTCGAGCACCTGATCTGGGCGACGATCCTGGTCTTCATCCTGACGCGTGGGCCGGGCCGGCTGTCGCTCGATCATCTCATCGCTCGCAGCCTCGCAGGCCGCAAGGGGATGTGAGATGGACGCAGTGCTCGAGCGCGAGAGCGAGCCGGAGTGCCCCGTCTGCGAATGGCCGGCAACGGCCGCGTCGCGGCCGGACGGGCGTCCGCGAGTGGTCATCATCGGCGCCGGCTTCGCCGGTCTTGCCGCCGCCAAGGCGCTGGGACGCGCGCCGGTCGATCTCACGGTGCTCGACCGGCGCAATTATCATCTGTTCCAGCCGCTGCTGTACCAGGTCGCGACCGCCGGCCTCTCGCCGGCCGACATCGCGACGCCGATCCGCGCCATTCTCGCCCGCCAGCGCAACACCACCGTGCTGCTGGGGCACGTCGCCGGCATCGACACGATGTCGCGGACGGTGATCACCGACCGCCAGGTGATCCCTTACGACACGCTGATCGTCGCGACCGGCGCCCGCCATGCCTATTTCGGCCATGACGAATGGGAAAGCGTGGCGCCCGGCCTGAAGAAGATCGACGACGCCACCGACATCCGCCGGCGCATCCTGCTCGCCTTCGAGCTGGCGGAGACGACGGCGGATCCCGCCGAGCGCCGCCGGCTCCTCAACTTCGTCATCATCGGCGGCGGGCCGACCGGCGTCGAGCTGGCCGGCGCCATCGCCGAGCTGGCGCGGCGCGCGCTGGCGGCGGATTTCCGCACCATCGATCCGCGCGACACGCGCGTCGTGCTGGTCGAGGCGGGGCCGCGGGTGCTGGCGGCCTTTCCCGAGCGCCTGTCGGCGGCGGCCGAGCGCGCCCTCAGGAAGCTTGGTGTCGAGGTCCGCCTCGGCCAGCCGGTGACGCAGTGCCACGAGGGCGGCGTGGTGATCGCCGGCGAGACGGTGGAGGCGCGCACCATCCTCTGGGCTGCCGGCGTCGCCGCATCGCCCGCCGCGCGCTGGCTCGGCGCCGAGGCGGACCGCGCCGGCCGGGTGAAGGTGGGGCCGGACCTGACGCTCCCCGGCCATCCTGAGATCTTCGTGCTCGGCGACACCGCCCTGGTGCTCGATGCCGCGGGCAAGCCGCTGCCCGGCATCGCCCCGGTAGCGAAGCAGCAGGGGCTCTATGTTGCCCGCGTCATCCAGGCGCGCCTCGCGCGCCGTGCCGTGCCGCCCTTCCGCTACCGGCATCTCGGCAATCTCGCCACCATCGGGCGCAAGGTAGCGGTGGCGGATTTCGGCTTTGTCCGGCTGCACGGCCGCCTCGCCTGGCTGCTCTGGGGCCTGGTGCACGTCTATTTCCTGATCGGCTTCCGCAACCGCGCGGCCGTGCTGCTGGACTGGCTCTGGGCCTATGTCACCTTCCAGCGCGGCTCGCGCCTCATCACGGGGCCGATGTCATGAGCGGCGGCGTGTTATATCTGCCATCGGCATTGGGCTAGCGGCGGGACAAGATGGAGCTTTTTCAGGTCCGTTATTTCCTGGCGCTGGCGAAGACACTCAACTTCACCCGCGCGGCGGAGGCCTGCAACGTCTCGCAGCCGGCGCTGACGCGGGCGATCCAGCGGCTGGAGGAAGAGCTGGGCGGGCCGCTGCTCTATCGCGAGCGGAGCCTCACCCAGCTTACCGAGCTCGGCAAGGTCATGCTGCCGCATCTGGAGACCGCCTACATGGCGGCGGAGGCGGCGACTGCCCAGGCCGCCGCGTTCAAGCGCCGCGACGTGGCGACGCTCCGGGTCGGGCTCGAGACGACCGTCTCCGCCGAGGTGCTGACGCCGGTGCTGCGCGAGCTCGAGGCGCATGTCCGGAATCTCGAGCTGTCGCTGTCGGAGGGCGGCACCGAGGAGCTCCTCGGGCAGGTCCTCGACGGCGCGCTCGATTCCGCCATCGTGGTCGAGCCCGAGAAGATGCCTGACCGGCTCAACCGGTGGCCGTTGTTCGAGGATCGCTATGTCGTGCTCTGTCCGCCGGGGCATCGCTTCGCCAGCCTCGATGCGGTGCCGACGAGCGCTCTCGCCGAGGAATGTCTGCTGCTGCGCGGCCGGCCGGGCTGCGATTTCGGCCAGATGCTGGACCGGCTCTGCGCCGCGGCCGGCATCAAGCCGCGCACCCGCCAGGCCGGCTCGAGCGAGGACCACGTGCAGAGCATGGTGCGGGCCGGGCTCGGCCTGGCGCTCTGCGCCGGTCATCGGCCGCCGGTCGCCGGTCTCGTTGCGCGGCCGCTCGCCGATCCCGCCGCCAGCCGCCGCATCCTGCTCGCCGCCGCCGCCGGCCGCCAGCACGGCCACGGGCTGGCGCTGTTCCTCAAGCTCATGCGGGCGCGGGACTGGAGCAGCCTCGCCAACCCGCAATCGCGCCCGTCATCCACCGCATGATCCCGAGAGCATCCGATGTCACTCAATGATGATCTGGAGAAGATCCGCGCCCAGGCCGTGAAGGAGGAGCGGATCCGCGTCGCCTACGAGGCGATCATCGGCCGCCTCAGCCGCTCCGAGGCGGCAAGCCGCGCCCTCAAGGTGGGCGATGCGATGCCGAGCTTCATGCTGCCCAATGCCGAAGGGCATCTGGTGTTCTCCGACGAGCTGCTGAAGCGCGGACCGCTGGTGGTGAATTTCTTCCGCGGCAACTGGTGCCCCTATTGCCGGCGCACGATGGAGGCGCTGGAGACGGCGCTGCCGCGGATCGTGGCGGCAGGCGGCCAGCTGGTGGCGCTCACGCCGGATACCGGCGGCCATCTCGCCGCCACCAAGCGCGGCCAGGGCCTGAGCTACGACGTGCTGTCCGATGTCGATGGCGCGGTCGGCCTGCAGTTCGGCGTGCTGTTCCGGACGCCCGAGCCCTATCGCGCTCTGCTGGTCGGCGCCGGCATCGACCTTGCCGCCCGCCACGGCAACGAGGGCTGGTTCATCCCGATGCCGGCGACCTACGTCATCGATCAGACCGGCGTCGTCCGCTATGCGTTCGTCAACGCCGACTTCACGCGGCGCGCCGAGCCGGACGAGGTCGTCAGCGTCCTGGAGGGCCTGAAGAAGGCAGGTGCGGACAGCTAAGAAGAGAATCCGATCGCCAATCCGCAGACCGGCGAGGACGGCGACGGCAGCCACGCCGTGACGCGCCTGTGGCTGAGCGCCGTTGCCTATTTTCTAGGCCTTTGCCGGCCAACCCAAAGTTGCGATTCGCCGCGGGGC
>DATKPX010000292.1:0-5811 GCA_035523855.1 Allostellaceae bacterium | reverse complement strand
TGCTGCGCAAGGCGGACGAGCGCTCCGTCGATGCCGTCTGGAAACGCATCGGCTCACTGCTCGACCACTTCAGCCCCGCTGAATGCACCAGCTACATCAGCCATGCCGGATATGGACCAACTTGAAACGATCACGCTCTAGGGTCACCCGACCTTGCGCGTGTCCTCGATCACCTTGCCGTCATTGGGCAGGCTGCCGGAGGTGGCGAGCTCCGCGCTGCCGCGCAGGTTGGTGACGGCATGCAAGGTGTCGGCGAGGCGCTGGGCGAGCGCGGGGTCGGTGCCGGCGCGCACCTCCGCGCGGAGCGTCATCACGTCGGCGCTCTGGGCGTCGTGGCTGACGACGAGGCGGGCGCGCAGGATCTCCGGATGCCGCCGCGCGATCTCGGCGACCTCCCGCGGATGGACGAACATGCCGCGCACCTTGGTCGTCTGGTCGGCGCGGCCCATCCAGCCTTTGATCCGGCGGTTGGTGCGGCCGCAGGGGCTGGCGCCGGCGAGCACCGCGGAAAGATCGCCGGTGGCGAAGCGGATCAGCGGATAGTCCGGGTTCAGCGTGGTCACCACGACCTCGCCAACCTCGCCGTCGGGAACCGGGTCGCCGGTGCCGGGCCGCACGATCTCCACGATGATGCCCTCATCGAGGATCAGCCCCTCGCGCGCCGGGCTCTCATAGGCGATGAGGCCGAGATCGGCGCTCGCATAGCATTGCAACGCCTCGATGCCGAAGCCCGCGATCTCCTTCTGCACCGCCGGCGGAAACGCCTCGCCGGAAACCAGCGCCTTCTTGAGCGAGCGAAGATCGGCGCCGGCCTCGCGGCCCTTCTCCAGGATGATGCGGAGGAAGGAGGGCGTGCCGACATAGCCCTGGGGCTGCAGATGCTCGATCGCGCGCAGCTGCAGCTCGGTCTGGCCAGTGCCGCCGGGAATGACGGCGCAGCCGAGCGCGCGCGCCCCACCCTCCACCATCGAGCCCGCCGGCGTCAGGTGATAGGCGAAGCAATTGTGGATGATGTCGCCGGCGCGGAAGCCGGCGGCGAAGAGCGGGCGGGCGAAGCGCCAGTAATCCGCCCGGTCGCCCTCGGGATCGAAGATCGGTCCCGGCGACATGAAGAGGCGCGCGAGCTTGCCGGCCGGCACGGCGGTCAGGCCGCCGAAGGGCGGTTCGGCGTGCTGGCGCTCCGTCAGCTCGGACTTCCGCACCACCGGGAGCGCCGCAAGCGCCGCGCGCGAGGTGACCGCGTGCGGGTCGATCTTCTCCAGGAGCTTTGCGTAAGCCAGTGCATTCGCCTTGGCGTGCGCCACCTGCCGCGGCAGCGCCGCCAGCAGCTGCCGCTCGCGCAGCGCCGGATCGCGGGTCTCCAGTTCGTCGTAGAAGGCGCTCGTCATGGCGCCCCACACTCTCAGGTGAGCCAGCGCTTGCGGCGCCGGTAGTGCTTCACGTCGCGGTAGCTCTTGCGGCCGCCGGCGGAGAGGCCGAGGTAGAATTCCTTGACGTCGTCGTTGGAGCCGAGCCGCTCGGCGGTGCCGTCCATGACGATGCGGCCGTTCTCCAGGATGTAGCCGTAATCGGCGTAGCGGAGCGCGATGTTGGTGTTCTGCTCGGCGAGCAGGAAGCTCACCCTGGTCTCGCGGTTGAGGCGGCGCACGATCTCGTAGATCTCCTCGACGATCTGCGGCGCCAGGCCCATGGAGGGCTCGTCCAGCAGGATCATCTTCGGCCGCGCCATCAACGCGCGGCCGATCGCCGTCATCTGCTGCTCGCCGCCGGAGATGTAGCCGGCGAGGCTCTGCCGCCGCTCGCGCAGCCGCGGGAAGAATTCGTAGACTTTGTCGAGGTCGGCGCGCGTGGCGCTCCGCCCGTCGCTTCGGGTGAAGGCGCCGGTGAGGAGGTTTTCCTCGACCGACAGATGGCCGAAGCAGTGGCGCCCCTCCATCACCTGGATGACGCCGCGCTTTACCAGGTCGTTGGGCGTCAGGCGGTCGACGCGCTCGCCGCCGAAGGCGACGCTGCCCTTGGTCACCTCGCCGCGCTCGCCGCGCAGCAGGTTGGAGATTGCCTTGAGCGTGGTGGTCTTGCCGGCGCCGTTGGCCCCGAGGAGGGCGACGATGCCCGCCTCGGAAACCTCCAGCGAGACGCCTTTCAGGACGAGGATGACCCGATTGTAGATCACCTCGATGTTGTTGACGGCGAGGAGCGCGCCGCTGGCCGCGGCGACAGGCGCTGCCGATGCGGTCATGCCGGCGCCTCCTCGCGTCGCTCGATCAGCCGCTCGCCTTCGGGCAGTCGCGCGGCTTGATGCCCTTTTCCTGCGCGTACTTCAGCGCGGAGTCCTTGTACATCTCGCGCAGCACGTCGTTGTGCGGCTGGATCCAGTCGGAGGCGAAGTTCCACTTCTTGCCGTCCCACTGGATCATGCGCACGTTGCCGTTGCCCTTGTGGTCCTCGCAGGAGAGCGCCAGCGGCACCGCCAGCCCCTCGAAGCCCAGCGCCGACAGCTTGGCCGGCGTCAGGTTCAGGTGCTCGAGACCCCACTGCACCTCCTCGCCCTTGAGCGGCTTCTTGCCGAAATGCTCCTGGGCGGTGCGCAGCGCCTCGGTGTCGTACATGGCGTTGATGACGCCGCGGTCGTAGAGCACCTCGCCGACCTTGTCCTTGGGGGCGTGGCCCTTGCCGGCGTCGGTCACGTATTTGAGGATGTCGCGGATCACCTTGTAGTCGGATCCGACGCCATGGAAGGTGGTGGCGAGATAGCCCTTGGCGGCCTCGCCGGCGGGCTGCACGTCAGGCTCGGCGCCGGAGTACCAGACGCCGATGAAGTGATCCATCGGATAGCCCACCGCCGCCGCCTCCTTGATGGCGGTCGAGTTCATCACGCCCCAGCCCCACATGAAGACCCAGTTCGGCCGCTGCTGGCGGATCTGCAGCCAGGTCGCCTTCTGGTCGATGCCGGGCGGCGACACCGCGTATTTGAGGAAGGTGAAGCCGTGCTTCTGTGCCAGGCCTTCCAGCGTGTTGATCGGCTCCTTGCCGTAGGCGCTGTCGTGATAGACGAGGGCGATCTTCTTGCCCTTGAGCTTGTCGAAGCCGCCTTCCTTGCCGGCGACGTAGGTGATCATGGCGTCGGCGCTATCCCAGTATGTGGCGGGATAGGTGAAGGTGTAGGGGAAGACCGGGCCGTAGCTCGCATCGGCGCGGCCATAGCCCATGGTGATGAGCGGGATCTTGTCGGCGGTGGTGCGCTCGAGGAGCGCATAGGTGATGCCGGTGGAGAGCGGATCGACGAAGGCGGCGCCGGTCGGACCCTTGTTCTTCAGGCGCTCATAGCATTCGACGCCCTTGCTGTTGTCGTAGCCGTCCTCGCATTCCTCGTAGGTGAGCTTGATGCCGTTGACGCCGCCGTCGCGGGCGTTCAGCAGCTCGAGGTAGTCGGCATAGCCGTCGGCGAAGGGGATGCCGTTCGGCGCGTAGGGGCCGGTGCGGTAGACGAGGCGCGGAATGAATTGCTCGTTCTGCGCCAGGACCGGCGCCGACCAGAGCCCGAGGGCCACTCCCGCGGCGGTCGCCGCGATGATACTGAGCTTGCCAAGACGCATTGAATCCTCCCGCTTGCTGTTCGACTTATGACCGTGATCGCCGCGGAAAACCGCGGCGCCGGAGCTTTTGGAATAGGCACAACCGTAACATCGCATAGGGATCGGGGCAAATCATGCTTCGGTGACGGCTCAATAGGGGAAGGGCCACAGGCGCAGCTTCTCCTTGCCGATCTGCCAGAGCCGCGCGAGGCCGCGCGGCTCGACGATCAGGAAGAACACGATGAGGGTGCCGAAGATGATCTGCTGCAGGTTGGTGATGTAGTTGACGGGAATCACCAGGCCGAGCTTCGGCGGCACGTTCTCCAGGAAGATCGGCAGCAGGATGATGAAGCCGGCGCCGAGGAAGGAGCCCAGAATACTGCCGAGCCCGCCGATGATGATCATGAACAGGATGTTGAAGGAGGTGTCGATGTCGAAGGCGAGAGCCTCGACGCTCGAGGTGTAGATGAAGGCCCAGAGCGCGCCGGCGATGCCGCAGTAGAAGGAGCTGACGGCGAAGGCCAGGAGCTTGGTCTGGAGCGGCGGGATGCCGATGATCTCGGCGGCGATGTCCATGTCGCGGATCGCCATCCAGGAGCGCCCGACGCGGCCGCGCACCATATTCTTGGCGGCGAGCGCCAGCAGCACCACGATGCTCAGCACGAAATAATACTTGGCGAGCGGCCGCGCCTCGGCGCCGGTGACGAAGAAGCCCAGCACGTCGCGCGGCGGCGCGCTGATGACGCCCGACGCGGCGTAGTTGGTGAACCAGGGAATGCGGTTGAAGAGCCAGATCAGGAAGAACTGCGAGGCGAGCGTCGCCACCGAGAGATAGAACCCTTTGATGCGGAGGCTCGGGAAACCGAACAGCAGCCCGACCGCGGCGGCGATCAGCCCCGCCAGCAGGAACACCGCGATGATGTTGAGCCAGGGAAACGCGGTGGCGAGCTTATAGGCGGCGAAGGCGCCCACCGCCATGAAGCCGCCGGTGCCGAGCGAGACCTGGCCCGCATAGCCGGTCAGGATGTTGAGGCCGATGGCGGCGAGCGCATAGACCAGGAGCGGCACCAGGATGGTGTTGAGCCAGTAATCGGCGCCGACCCAGCCGGCGAGCGCGGGGATCGCGACATAGACGCCGGCCAGCAGCAGCAGGATGAAGGCGCGGTCCTGCGCGATCGGAAAGATCGCCTGGTCGGCGGCGTAGCTGGTCTTGAACTGGCCGGCCTCGCGGTAGAGCATCTGGCTACACCCGCTCGATGATGCGCTCGCCGAACAGGCCCTGCGGCCGGAACAGCAGGAAGGCGAGGGCGAGCATGTAGGCGAACCAGTCCTCGATGGCGCCGCCGAAGGCCGGACCCCAGAACACCTCGGCGATCTTCTCGCCGGCGCCGACGATGAGGCCGCCGACGATGGCGCCGGGAATCGAGGTGAAGCCGCCGAGGATCAGCACCGGGAGCGCCTTCAAGGCCACCAGCTCGATCGAGAACTGCACGCCGAGATTGGTGCCCCAGAGGATGCCGGCGACCAGCGCCACGATGCCGGCGGCGGTCCACACCACCACCCAGATCGTCTTCAGGGGAATGCCCACCGAGAGCGCTGCCTGGTGGTCGTCGGCGACGGCGCGGAGCGCGCGGCCGACCGCGGTCTTCTGGAAGAACACGGCGAGCGCCGCCACCAGCGTTCCCGCCACCACCGCGCTCAGGAGGTCGAACTTGTTGATCAGCACGCCGCCGATGATCATCGGCTCCTTGGGCAGGCCGATGTCGAGGGTGCGCACGTCGCCGCCCCAGATCATCTGGCCGAAGCCGCGCAGGAAGTAGGTGATGCCGATCGTCGCCATGAAGAGGATGATCTGCTCCTGGTTCACCAGCGGCCTGAGCACCAGCCGCTCGACGCCGTAGGCGAGCACCACCATCACCGCGATGGTGATCGCGAAGGCGAGCCAGATCGGCGCGCCCTTGTCGATGAGGCCGGCGAAGTTGAGCGCCGCGAAGAGCACCATGGTGCCCTGGGCAAAATTGAACACGCCCGAGGCCTTGTAGATGAGGACGAATCCCAGCGCGACCAGCGAGTAGAGGACGCCGCTCAGGAGGCCGCCGATCAGCACCTCCAGCACGAATTCCGGGTTGTCCCACATCTGCGCGAAGGGATCGACAAAGACGGCGTAGAGCGCATCCATGTCAGCGGGCTCCGTCACTCATGCGCCACTCCCAGATAGGCGTCGATCACGTCCTGG
>DATKPX010000291.1:0-9571 GCA_035523855.1 Allostellaceae bacterium | reverse complement strand
GAAGTCCTCGTCCTGGCTCATGCGGCCTTGCGGTCGACGGGTGGCGGGGTCTCACCCATGTCCCAGTAGATGCCGGTCATCATCTCGAAGCCCTGGCGCAGGATCGGCGCCAGCACGTGCTCGTCGGGCGCGTGCTGCGAGCAGCCGGCATAGGAATGCGGGACCCAGATCGTCGGCATGGCGAGCGTGTCGGTGAAGCAGTCGTTGGGAAGCGAGCCGCCGAGGTTGGGCAGCATCGCCGGCTTCTTGCCGGTGGTGCGCTCGATCGAGGCGGCGGCCCAGCGCGCCGCCGGATGATCGGGGTCGAGTCGCGTCGCCGGAAAGAAACCCTTCTCCCACACCTTGAGCTCGACATTCTGGAAGCCGTGCTTGTCGAGATGTTTGCGCAGCGACGGCAGGAAGGTCTCGGGCGGCACATCCACCGTATAGCGGATCTGGCAGGTGGCGATCGCCTTGGGCGGGATCGCGTTCACCGGGTTCTCGGGATTGCCGGTCCTGAAGGCAAGGATCTCGAAGGTGTTCCAGGCATAGACCTTCTCCGCCGCGGTGAGGCCGGGCTCACCCCACCAGGCGTTGATCTCGGGCGCGTCCTCGCCGGCCTCTATCTCGCAATCAGCAAGCGCCGCGCGCACCGAGTTCGGGATCGCGCGCGGCAGGATATCGCGCGCCAGCACGCGGCCCTTGGCGTCGACGATCGAGGCGATGGCGTGCGAGAGGATCACGCCGGGATTGGCGAGGAGGCCGCCCCAATTGCCGGAGTGATGACCGCCAGCGCGGAGATCGACGATCAGGTCGAAGTTGATGGCCCCGCGCGCCCCCATGAAGACGGTGGGCCGCTCCGGCGCGAGGCGCGGTCCGTCCGAGGCGATGAGGAGATCGGCCGACAGCGCCGGTTTCTCCTGCTCGCAGACCTCGCGCAGCCCCGGTGAGCCCACTTCCTCGCCGGTCTCCACCAGGAACTTGCAGTTGAAGCCGAGCCGGCCGCGCTCGGCGATCACCTGCTCCAGCGCCAGCATGTTGATGAGGTGCTGCGATTTGTTGTCGGCGGTGCCGCGGCCGTACCAGCGCTCGCCCTCGACCTTGAGGGTCCAGGGATCGAGTCCCTGCCGCCATTGCGGCTCCAGGCCGCGGATCACATCGCCGTGCCCATAACCCAGCACGGTTGGCAGCGTCGGATCCTCGATGCGGCTTGCGATCAGGAACGGGCCGGCGTTGCCGGCGGGGTTCGGCACGATGCGATAGTCGAATCCCATCCGCTGGAAGGCGGGGGCGATCTCGCTCTCGAGATAGGCGCCGAGCTGCGGCCGGCTCTCCGGCACCTGGCTCTCGGTCCGGAAAGCGACGCGGCGCGCCAGATCCTCGCGGAATTTGCCGCTGTCGAAATAGCGCTGGGCGCGCTCGATGGCTCCCGCTCGGCTCATGCTGCTCTCCCCCGGCTTCGGGACGGGAGCCTAGCGCCTTCGCGCCGGGCAAATCCAGTCTTGCGCTGATATCGCCGATCCGGCTCAATCCCTTCAGCGGAGGACATGAGGGAATGAACGAGGTTGGCGAGGCCGCGGCCGGCGTCGATACGGTGGTCGTGGAGATCGTCAAGGGCGCGCTGCGCTCCGCTCAGCTCGAGATGGAGACGCTGCTCGCGCGCACGGCGATGTCGCCGTTCATCCGCGAGAAGAAGGATTTCTTCTGCGCCCTCTTCGATGATCGGACGCGGCTCGTCGCCGGCACCGCGATCCCGCTCTTCGGCGACATGATCGCGCCGATCGCCGAGCATTATCCGCTGTCGACCATGCGGCCCGGCGATCTCTACTGGTTCAACGACTGCTATGCCTCGCGCGGCGCCGTCAGCCACACGCCGGACCAGGTGTTCGTGGCGCCCGTCTTCGCCGAGGAAAAGCTCTCCGGTTTCGCCCAGAGCTGGGCGCATTTCAACGACGTCGGCGGCCTCCGGCCCGGCTCGCTGTCGCCGGACGCGGTCGACATCTTCCAGGAAGGCATCATCATTCCGCCGATCCGCCTCGCGCGCGAGGGCGTCGTCAACGACGAGGCGATCCGCATCTTCACCCGCAACTCGCGCTTTCCTGCCATGGTCACCGGCGACATCCGCGCCGCGGTGGCGGCGGTGCGGCTCGGCGAGAAGCGTCTCGGCGAGCTCTTCGCCCGCTTCGGCCGCGCTGCCGTGCTCGGCGCCTTCGACGCCTCGATCACGGAGACCCGCGGCATCGTCGAGGCGCGGCTGCGCGAGATCTTTCCCGACGGGCGCTACCGTTTCACCGAGCGCATCGACCGCGACGGCCATGGCAACGGCTCCTTCGCCCTGCGAATGAGCCTGAGCTCCGAGGCGGGCCGCCTCGCCATCGATGCCGGCGAGAGCGACGACCAGGCGCCGGGACCGATCAACCTCGTCATGAGTCCCGATGTCCCGCGCATCGCGCTCGGCATCTATGCGCTGGCGAGCGAGAAGGCGGCGCTTCTCAATCAAGGGGCCATCGCTGCGGTGGAGCAGGTCCGGACGCGGCAGGGCAGCATCCTGGAGCCGCGCTTCCCGGCGCCGCTCGGCCAGCGCGGCATCACCCTCATGCGCGTGATGACCACCTGCCTCGGCCTCATCAACGTGGCGACCGGCGGCCGCGGCGTCGCCTCCAACAACGTCTACGTCATCTACTATCTCCGCGGCCGCGCCAATGCGGCGGGCGACAAATTCCTGCTCACCGACGGCATCGCGGTGGGCTACGGCGCGCGCCCCTTCGCTGACGGCATCGACGCGGTCTATCTCATCGCCAACGAGAACTATCCCGCCGAATTTCTCGACCTCTCCTATCCCGTGCGGCTGCTGCGCTACGGCATCAATCCCGACTCCGGCGGCCCCGGCCGCTGGCGCGGCGGTTGCGGCGTGGTGCGCGAGATTGAGGTGCTGGCGGAGGAGGCGATGCTGTCGATCCGCATCGATTCCGTCGACAATCCGCCCTGGGGCGTCGCCGGCGGCCAGTCCGGCCGCGGTGGGCGGTGCGTCGTCAATCCCGGCCGCGCTGACGAGCGCGTGGTGGTGCCGATGAGCGACGGCACCATGCTGCGGCGGGGCGACGTGCTGCGCATCGAGACCGGTGGCGGCGGCGGCCACGGCCATCCCTTCGACCGCAACCCCGCGCGCGTGCTGCGCGACGTGCTCGGCGGCTTCGTCAGCCGCGAGAGCGCCCGCGGCGACTACGGTGTGGCCCTCTCGGAACAGGGTCGGGAGGTCGACGAGGGCGAGACGGCGCGGCTGCGGGCCGTGCGCGCGGCGCCAAAGCTCTTCCATCGCGGCGGCTATCAGGACGTGCTGCCATGACGGCAACCGCCGATGCCGTCACTGTCGAGCTGGTGAAAGGCGCGCTCCACGCCGCGCTGGCGGAGACCGAGGCGCTGCTTGCGCGCACCGCCATGTCCGACGTCATCCGCGAGAAGAAGGATTTCTTCACCGGCTTCTTCGACGCCAGCGGCCGCATCGTCAGCGCCACGCCGATCCCGCTGCTCGCCCATGTCATCGATCCGATCCTCCGACAGTATCCGGCCGAGACCATGCGGCCGGGCGATCTCTACTGGTACAACGACTGCTACGCGTCGGATGGCGGCGTCTCGCATCTCAACGACCAGGTCTTCGCCGCGCCGGTCTTCGCCGAAGGGCGCCTCGCCGGCTTCGCGCAGAGCTGGGCGCATTTCACCGACATCGGCGGCATGAAGCCGGGCTCGATGTCGCCGGACACCACCGAGATCTTCCAGGAAGGCCTGATGGTGCCGCCGGTACGGCTCTATAAGGAGGGCGTGCTGAACGAGGAGATCTTCCGCATCTTTGCGCGGAACTCGCGCTATCCGCAGATGCTGAAGGGCGACACGCGGGCGCTGGTGGCGGCGGTGCGGCTGGGCGAGCGCCGATTCCTGGAGCTGGTCGGCCGTTTCGGCCTCGCCGTCGTCGAGGACGCCTTCGAGCGCCTCAACCGGCAGACCGAGGCGGTGGTGCGCGAGAAGCTCCGCGCCATCTTCGCCCCCGGCCGCTATGGCTTCGCCGACGTGATCGAGAGCGACGGCCATGGCAACGGGCCGTTCACCCTCCGGATCGCGATGGACGCGAGCGGCAACCGCATCGTCTTCGACGGCAGCGAGAGCGACGATCAGGCGCCGGGACCGATCAACTGGCTGATGAACCCGGCGGTGCCGCGGATGATCTATGGCATCTATTTCGCCGCCGGCGATCCCGCGCTGATGCTGAACGAGGGCGTGCTGCACGCGATCGACGAGGTCCGCCTCAGGCCGGGCAGCCTGCTGCGGCCGAGCTTTCCGGCGCCGCTGGGGCAGCGCGGCCTCGCCATGGTGCGGGTCATGAACATGTGCAGCGGCCTCATGAACGTGGCCGCGCCCGGCAGCGCCAATGCCGGCGGCAGCTCCTACGCGATCTGGTACCTGCGCAATGCAGACCCGCAGGGCACGCCGTTCTTCGTCAATGACGGCGTCGCCGTCGGATTCGGCGCGCGGCCCTACGCAGACGGCCATGACGCCGTCTACTTCGTGGCGCAGGAGAACAACCCCGCCGAGTTCATGGATCAGCTGCATCCGGCACGGCTCCGGAGCTATGCGATCCACCAGGACAGCGGCGGCGCGGGCCGCTGGCGCGGCGGCTGCGGCGTGGTGCGCGAGATCGAATGGCTGGGCGAGGATGCGATCCTCGCCACCCGCCTCGACGGCACCGTGGCCGCGCCCTGGGGCGTCGCCGGCGGCAGAAGCGGCGGCAAGGGCCGCATCGTGCTGAACCCCGGCTGCGCCAATGAGCGGCCGCTGCCCGCGATCGGCGACGGCACGCGGGTGCGGCGCGGCGATGTCCTGCGCATCGAGACTGGCGGCGGTGGCGGCCACGGCCATCCGTTCGACCGCGAGCCCGCGCGCGTGCAGCAGGACGTGCTGGGCGGCTTCATCTCTCTCGATGCCGCGCGTGAGGAGTACGGCGTGGCGCTCGCCGACGACGGCCGGTCGATCGACGACGGCGCGACCGCCCGGCTGCGCCGCGATCGCTTTCCCACCAAGCTCTTTCATCGCGAGACCTATCTTGACGCGATGACCTGAATTCCGGAGCCGCATGACCGACACCCCCGCCGCTGCCGCGATCGCCATCGATATCGGCGGCACCTTCACCGACATCACGCTGCTCGATCATCGCAGCGGCGCCATCTGGAATGCCAAGACGCCGTCGACGCCGCGCGATCCGTCGCTGGCCTTCATGACGGGGATCGACGAGGCGCTGGCGCTGGCGAAGCTCGGTGCCGATGCCCTCGGCCATGTCTTCCACGGCACCACCGTCGCCACCAACCTGATCCTGGAGGGGAAGGGCGCCAGGGCGGCTCTGCTGACCACCGCCGGCTTCAAGCACGTGCTGGAGATCGGCCGGCACGACATCCCGCGCAAGGCCAACATGTATTCCTGGATCAAGCCCGCGCGGCCGGTGCCGCCCGAGCACATCCACGAGGTGGCCGGCCGCCTCGACCCCGACGGCAGCGAGATCCTGCCCCTCGACGAGGCGGCGGTGCGCGCCGCCGCCCGCGCCATCAGGCGCGACGGCGCCGACGCGGTCGCGATCTGCTTCCTGCACGCCTATGCGGATGGCCGGCACGAGCGGCGCGCCCGCGAGATCCTGCAGGAGGAGATGCCGGGCCTGCCGGTCTCAATCTCGTCCGAGGTGCTGCCGGTCTTCCGCGAGTACGAGCGGAGCATGGCGACCATCCTCAACGTCTATGTCATGCCGGCGGTCTCCACTTACATCGAGCGGCTGGAGCGTCGCCTGGAAATGCGTCGCGTGCCCGGCCCATTGCTGCTGATGAAGTCGAATGGTGGCGTCGCGGGCGCCGCGACCATGCGGCGCGAGCCGGTGCAGACGGCGCTCTCGGGACCCGCCGCCGGCGTGATGGGCGCGGTCTTCACCGGCGAGCTTGCGGGCTTCAAGAACCTCATCACCATCGATATCGGCGGCACCTCGGCGGACATCTGTCTCATCAAGGACGCCGAGCCGCGCATGACCGTCGAGGGCCGCGTCGGCGAGTGGCCGCTAAACCTGCCGATGATCGACATCAACACCATCGGCGCCGGCGGTGGCTCGATCGCCCGGGTGAGCGCGGCGGGCGCGCTGACCGTGGGGCCCGAGAGTGCCGGCGCGCTGCCGGGGCCGGCCTGCTATGGCCGCGGCGGCGCCGAGCCGACGGTGACCGACGCCAATTTGGCCCTGGGCCGCCTGACGCCGACGCTGCTCGACGGCCGCATGAGCCTCGACCGTGGCGCTGCCGAGCGCGCGATCGAGGAGCGCGTGGGACGGCTGCTCGGCCTCGACCGGGCGCGCGCCGCGCGCGGCATCCTCTCGATCATCGACAACAACATGGTCGGCGCGATCCGCGTCGTCTCGGTCGAGCGCGGCCACGATCCCCGCGATTTCGTGCTGCTGCCCTTCGGCGGAGCGGGGCCGCTGCACGGCACCTCGCTGGCGCGCCTCCTCGGCATCAAGACCATCCTGGTGCCGCCTTCGCCGGGCGTGCTGTCGGCGCTGGGGCTGCTGGTGGCGAACGTGAAGTCCGAGTTCGCGCGCACAGCGCTGCAGCGGCCGCCGCAGTACGATCTCGCCGGCATGGCCCGCGTTTTCGCGGAGCTGCAGGCGCAGGCCGAGGCCTGGCTCGTCCATGAGCGGATCCCGTCCGAGCATCGCTCGATCCGCTGGCAGGCAAGCCTGCGCTATCTCCATCAGGGCTTCGAGCTGACGGTGCCCTGGGGCGGCGATGCCGTCAGCGACGAGGCGGTGGCGCGCACCATCGCCGCCTTCCATGCGCTGCACGAGCAGCTCTACACCTTCAACCAGCCCGACACGCCGGTGGAGATCGTCACCTTGCGGGTCACCGCCGAAGGCGCGCTGCCGCGGCCGCGAATCCCTCCCTTGCTCAGGGGCCGCCCGGCTAGCGAGGCGATCGTCGGCGAGCAGGCGGTCGATTTCGATGGGGAGATCCGGATGGTGCCGGTCTATGATCGCGGGCAGCTGGGCGCCGGCGCCGCTCTTGGGGGACCGGCAATCCTGCGCCAGCTCGATTCGACTACGCTGCTGTTTCCGGGTCAGTCGGCGGAGGTGCATGCCTTCGGCAGCCTGATCGTCCGGGAGGATTGAGAGGCCGGCCATGATCGAGAGCGTCGTTCTGAGCGAGGTAAGCGATCGCGGCATCGCCACGGTGACCCTGAACCGGCCGGACCTTCACAACGCATACAATGGTGCGGTGGTCGAGGGACTCTCGAGCGCGCTCAAGGCGCTTGCCGCCAATGCGGCCGTGCGCGTCCTCGTGCTGCGCGGCAACGGCAAATACTTTCAGGCCGGCGCCGATCTGGCTTTCCTGAAGGAGATCGCGGGCAAACCGCCGGAGGAGGGGATCGCCTTTTCGCGTCTCACCGAGGCGACGGTCGATGGGCTGCGCCGGTTCCCGCGGCCGACGGTGGCGCTGGTGCACGGCGGCTGCTTCGGCGGCGGCATCGGCCTCGTTGCCGCCTGCGACATGGCGATCGCCACCACCGACAGCGTCTTCTCCATCAGCGAGGTGCGCTGGGGCCTGACGCCGGCGGTGATCATGGGGGTGGTGACGCGACGGCTCGGGCCGCGCGCGCTCGGCCGCTTCGCGCTCAGCGGCGAGCGCTTCAATGCCGCCGAGGCACTGCGCATGGGCCTGATCCACCAGGTCTGCGCGCCCGGCATGCTGGACCAGGCGGCGGGGCCGATGATCGAGGCGCTGCTCACCTGCGCGCCCGAGGCGGTGGCGAAGACCAAGGCGCTCATCGAGGAGAGCATCCTGCATGACGGCGAGCGCGGCTTCAGCGACGCGCTGATTCAGGAGGCTGCGGGCCGCCGCCGCCTCCCCGAGGCCGCCGAGGGCGTCGCCAGCTTCGCGGAGAAGCGGCCACCGAGCTGGTATCCGCGGAAGAAGTAGCGGCGCGCCGGGCGCAATGCCTGCCGGCGTATGCCGGTCCCGTTTCGCATATCAGTATTTGCGCTTATTGAAATCGGGCGCTTCTCGCAGGTGCGCGTTGCGCCCTCAGATCGGCGGTTTCGTCGCAGGTCGCGGCGGCGAGACCTAACAGGCATTTAATAAAAGCATCGGACGCTCCTGGCCGAGAGGGCACGCCCCTAAACGCACGGCGCCGGAGTTTTTCGGCACGGAGGGATCACATGCTTCGCTTCTATTCGAATCTGAAACTCATCTACAAGCTTCTCATTCCCGTGCTGATTCTGGTCTGTGTCACCGGCGGAATCGTCTGGACCGCGCGTAGCGGGATCAAGGATTTGAACGAAGGCACCAAATCCGTCGTCAACATCAATGGCGTGCGGGCCATGGACGCCTATGAGATCGTGGCGCAGCTCAACAATGCCACGGTGATGGACAAGAACATCATCCTGGAGACCGATCCCGCGGCGATGCAGAAGTATTTCGACCGCTACAAGGGATATATCGCGGCGTCCCTCAAGGCGGCCGACAATCTCATCAGGCTTGCCGACACGCCGGACCGCCGGGCGGCGACCGAGACGCTCAAGGGGGCGATCGCCGCCTATGATCAAGTTGCACAGAAGAGCATCGCGTTCGGTCTCAAGGACGACAATGACAATGCGATGAAGATCTCTGCTGGCGAGGGCGCCAAGGCCCGCTCGGTCGTGGCCGATCTCGCGGCGAAGGAGGTCGAGCGGAATCGCAAGGAGATGCTGGCGCAAAGCAACGAGGCGGATGCCGTGGAGAGCTCGGTTCTCCGTCAGCTCTATCTCTTTTCAGGTCTCGGCAGCGCCGCGGCCCTGGCTTTGCTGGGCTGGGTCGTGCTGTGGATGGTGGTTCGGCCTCTGACGGGCATATCGGGAGCGATGGAGCTGCTCGCGAAGGGAAATCTCGAGATCGAGATCTCCGGCGCAAAGCGGCGGGACGAGGTCGGCTCCCTCGCGCGGGCGCTGGAAATCTTCAAGAGCAGCATGATCCGCACCCGGCAGCTCGAGGCCGAGCAGCACGCGGCGCAGGAAAAGAAAGAGGAGCACCAGAAGAAGGTCGAGGGCTACATCACCGGCTTCGACCGGTCGGTGCAGCAGGCCCTGGAGACCCTGGCCTCGGCCTCGACGGAGATGCGCTCGACGGCGGAGAGCATGTCGGCGACGGCGGAAGAGACCAGCCGGCAGTCGACCGCCGTCGCGGCGGCGACCGAGCAGGCCTCGACCAACGTGCAGACGGTGGCGACCGCGACGGAGGAGCTCTCGGCGTCGATCTCGGAGATCGGCCGCCAGGTGGAGCAATCCTCGGAGATCACGCGGAAGGCAGTCGAGGAGGCGCAGTCCACCAGCGCGACGGTGGACGGGCTCGCCAAGGCGGCGCAGCGGATCGGCGACGTGGTGAAGCTGATCCAGGACATTGCCTCGCAGACCAACCTCCTCGCCCTCAACGCGACGATCGAGGCGGCGCGGGCGGGGGAGGCGGGCAAGGGCTTCGCCGTGGTTGCCTCCGAGGTGAAGACGCTGGCGAACCAGACCTCGAAGGCGACGGAGGAGATCGGC
>DATKPX010000290.1:0-7991 GCA_035523855.1 Allostellaceae bacterium | reverse complement strand
TCGGCACCGCCACCCTGCAGGAGCTGGAGACTGCCGCCGCCGCGATCGCGAAGGGGCCGCTGCCCGCCGCCGCCCTCGATCGCCTGGACGCGCTCTGGCGCGAGATGGCGCAAGAAAAGGCTTGAGGCCGGCGGACGCATCGGATTGATAGAGGACCCCACGCGCCCGCCTCGAAGGCGCGGGGGTCGGAATGGGCCCGCGGGCCGAGCTCGCGGCGCCAGGGTGGGACGCCTGCAGCGGGGCCAGGCCAGATGCGAGTGGGCAAGGTTGGATTTCGGACGGTGCTCGGCTGCGCCGCCCTTCTCATGGGCGCACCCGGGGTGGGCCATGCTTTCGTCTGTGTGGCGCCCACCCTCTGGCCGGAGACCGGGCTCGTCCATGAATTCTATCCGCTGGGAAGCGCCGCCGTGGTGGTCGGCGCGGATCAGGGCGCCTTCCGCATTGACGCCACCGGCAGCGAGCCCAAGCGGATGGTGGGCCCTTCCACCGGGCCGGTGCTCGAGATGCAGGTGCTGGGCACTGGCGGTGCGCTCTTCCGCACCGAGCGCGGCATCTTCGCCATCGATCCGGCGGCCCGGCGCGCCGATCCCGTCCGCGGCCCGGCGACCGGCGCACTCAAGGCGGTGGAGGCGCTCGACGGTGGCGCGCTGATCGTGGCGGAGAAGGGATTGTTCGCCGTGGCCTCGGGCATGGGCAGCCTCGATCCCGTGAACAGCTCCGGCGTCGCCGGCCCCTACAAGGTCCATGGTCTGCGGGACGGCGTGGCGCTGGTAGCGGCGCAGGACGAGCTGTTCCGGCTGCGCGCGGCGGATTCCGGATTGAAGCGCCTCGACGGGCCGAGCCCCGGCACGGTGCAGGGGTTCTTCCGCCTGCGGGATGGCGGCGTGCTGCTGCAGGCGTCGCGCGGCCTCTTCTATACCGACGCGGAGGGCGCCAAGCTGAGATCGGCGAACCCGCCTGAGCTCGGCACCGTCCAGGCGATCGTTCCCCTCGAGGGCGGCGGTGCGCTGATCCGCACCGACCAGATCCTCTTTCACATCGAGACCGCGGCCGACGGGCTGCGCCAGGCGCGCACCGGGCTCGAGCGGCCGCTCGATCCGGATTCCTGGAGCCCGGGCTGGATCCACGCGCTGGCAAGCGGCGCCAACCTGCCGAAAGGCATGGCGCTGATCGGCACCGACGCGGGGCTTTTCGTCGTCGATCTCGAGGCCAGCACGCTGACGCCGCTGGCGGCGGACCGTACCGGCGGCGTCTCGGCGATTTCCGCCCTCGGCGGCGGGACGATTCTGGTCGGCGCCGATCAAGGCCTGTTCCGGTTGCGGCTCGCGCCACTCGAGGTGACGCCGGCCGGCGGCCCGCCGATCGGCGCGGTCGACGAGATCTTCGCTCTCAAGGGCGGCATCGCGCTGATCGCCGCTCATGCCGGCCTCTTCCGGCGGGACACCGACGGGCGGATGACCGGCATCGCGGGATCCGATCTCGGCATCCGCCGCGTGCACGCCCTCGACGACGGCGGCGCGCTCATCGAATCCGGGCATGGCCTGCTCTACCTCGCCGCGGCGGGCGCCGCTCCGAAGCCGGTGGCCGGCACGCGCATCGAGCGTATCGAGGAATTGCGCCCGATCGGCGCTGGCGGCGCGCTCGTGATGGCCGGCGGGCACCTCTACCAGTTCGACCGCCAGGCGCTGCGGATCGGGCCGCTGGCGGCGCCGACGGACGGTCTGTCGATCCGGCGCTATTTCCCGCTCGCCGACGGCACCGCGCTGATCTCCGACGGCCGCGCGAATACCGCTCTCGCGGTCCCTGATTTCGCCCGCTCGGACGTTCGGCTGAGCAACCTCGCCATGGTCGACAACCGGCGCCCGGGCGCACCGCCCGCCGAGGCGCGCTGGACGCTCGAATCGCGCTGCGCGCCGGTTGCCTCGAAGCTCGGCCTGATGGTGCTGGCGCAGCCGGTCGACGCGCCGGCCTCGGGCGCGAACGCCGCCAGCGCCGGACCGCCGGCGCTGCGGATTCCCGCGCTGGCGGTGGAAAACGGCACCAGCATGGCCACGGTCGTCGCCGGGATCGCCTTGCCGTCCGACGGCAAATGGTCGCTGCAGCTCGCCGCAACCGGCGGCGGCGTCGATCAACCTATCGGCGCGCCGGTGATAATCTCGGCGGGAAGCGGCATCTGGAATTGGTTCAAGCCTTAGCGCAGAGTCACGGGGCAACCGGCGGCGCGCGGGCGACGCGCCATTCCGGCCCGGCAGGCGAGGCACCTGATGGACGAGGCCATTCGCGAGGAAGCGCCGAGGCGGCGCCGGAGCGATTCGGACTGGCTCCATCCCGGCGCGGTGACCTTGCCGGGCGCTCTTTTCCGCTTCGTGCTGGGCATCAGCGGCCTGCATCAGCTGCTGCTGGTCGTCCTCACCGTCTCCGTCTTCCTGATCGAGCTGGTGCCGCTCGAGCTGCAGCGCCGCATCGTCAACGACCTCGTCAAGAACCGCGAATATAAGGCCGTCATCGTGCTCTGCGCCGTCTATGCCGGCGTCGTCCTCGCCCATGGCAGCCTCAAGCTCGTCCTCAACGTCTATCGCGGCTGGGTGAGCGAGGGCGCGATCCGCGATCTCCGCCGCCGCATCCGCGTCCTGATGGAGCGCGCGCCGCTGACCGCCGCGCCGGAGGCGCAGGGGATCGAGGTCTCGATGATCGTGGCCGAGGTCGAGCCGGTCGGCGGCTTCGTCGGCAGCAGCGTCTCCGAGCCGCTGCTGCAAGGGGGCGTGCTTGTCTCGGTGCTCGCCTACATGATCCACCTCGATCCCTGGATGGCGCTCACCGCAGTCGCGCTGTTCCTGCCGCAGCTCATCTTCGTGCCGCTGCTGCAGGGCGCCATCATCCGCCGCACCGGCACCCGGGTGCAGGTGCTGCGCCGCCTCAGCGTCAGCATCGTGGCGCCGGCCTACGGCGAGGAGGGGCGCGGCCGCACCGACGATCAGCGCATCGACCGCGTCTTCGATCTCGACATGGGAATCTTCCGCCTGAAGTTCACCATGAATTTCCTGATGAACCTGTGCAATCACCTGCAGATCGTCGCCGCGCTGCTGCTGGGCGGCTGGTACGTCTACACCGACCAGCTGGAGATCGGCGGCGTGGTCGCCTTCATCTCCGGCGTCGGGCGGCTCAACGATCCCTGGGGCGATCTCGTGAACTATTTCCGCGACGTCAGCATCGCCCAGGTCAAGTACCGCCTGATCGCCGATGCGGTGAACCAGCTCGCGGCGGGCGAAGCGCCGCCGACCCCGGACGAGTGAAGATCAGCCCGGCTGCCGCAGGAAGGCGAGCAGATCCTCCGACCGGCCGACCGTGCCGAAGACGCCGCTCTGGCGCTTCAGGATGCCGATCGAGAGCTCGTGCAGCTGCCAGGAGCCGGCGCCGCAGCAATCCTCCAGCACCAGCGTCTCGTAGCCGAGATCGAGCGCCTCGCGCATGTTGGACTGGATGCAGCAGTCGGTGGTGACGCCGGTGAGGATGAGCTGGCGGATGCCGGCCGCTTTCAGATAGGCATCGATGCCGGTCGAGTGGAAGGCGCCATAGGCGGGCTTGTCGAAGATGCGCTCCGCGGCCTCCGGCTTAAGCTCGGGAATGACGTCGGTGCAGGCCTCGCCGAGGATCAGTGCGCGGCCCATCGGCCCGCGGTCGCCGACCACGACGCTCGCGCGCCCCGCGCGCCAGAGACGATGCGGCTGCGCATTGGAAAGGTCGGGCGCGAAGGCTTCCCGCGTGTAGACGACGGCGATGCCGGCGGCGCGGGCGGCGGCGAGCACGCGCTGGATCGGCGCGATCGGCGCCCTGAGGCAGCTGAGATCGGCGCCGCTACGCGCCATGCAGCCGCCCTCGGCGCAGAAGTCGATCTGCATGTCGATCACCAGCAGCGCGGCGGCGCCGGCGGAGAATTCGCCTGCCAGCGGAAACGGGCCGGGGAGCGCGGGGATTTTTCCACGCGTCCGCTCCGTCATCTGAAGTTCCTCTCGCCTTGCGCCATCCCGTCATTTGATCGTGCCGGCCGGCGTGATGCAACCGGCAAGCGGCATCCTGGCCGCGCGGCTGCGCCATTCGTGTGGCGCGGCGGATTCAGGCTGACAGGCCGCGATCAGCCATGCATGCTGGCATGCGTCTTGCGAACGGGGACAGAGGTCGCGCGCGCCGCATCGAAGGGGATCGACATGGACTGGTTTCGTCTCGGTGTCCGCTGCTGTCGCACGGTGGTTCTCGCGGCCGTCGCGCTGGCAGCCTTCGCCGCCGCCACCCGTGCCGAGGACAATCCGAAGGTGCTCCGCGTCATTCCCCAGGCGGATCTCAAGGTGCTGGATACCCATGTGGGCTCGATCCAGATCACCAAGATCTATGCCCTCATGGTCTACGATACGCTCTTCGCGTGGGATTCCCATCTGCAGCCGAAGCCGCAGATGGTGGAGAGCTACACCGTCTCCGAGGACAAGCTCACCTACACCTTCACGCTCAGGCCCGGCCTCAAATTCCACGACGGCCAGCCGGTGACGCCCAGGGACGTGATCCCGTCGCTGAAGCGCTGGATGACCCGCGACGTGATGGGGCAGAAGCTCGCGAGCTATGTGGGCGAGATGAAGGCGGTGGACGACCGCACCTTCACCCTGGTGCTGAAGGAGCCCTATGCCTTCGTCGAGTTCTCCCTGGGCTCCGCCGGCGGGCAGATGCCGGTGATCTATCGCGAGAAGGAGGCGATGACCGATCCCTTCACGGCGATCACCGAGACGATCGGCTCGGGCCCCTTCAAGTTCAATCGCGCGGAATGGCAGCCGGGCTCGAAGATCGTCTTCGACAAGAATGCGGACTATGTGCCACGCGCCGAGCCACCCGACGGCCTCGCCGGCGGCAAGGTGGTGAAGGTCGATCGGGTCGAGTGGCTGGTGATGCCCGACGCGCTGTCGGCGCAGCTCGCGATCGCCAAGAACGAGGCCGATCTCTGGGACTCGCCCAGCAACGATCTGCTGCCGGCGCTGGAGAAGGATCCGAACGTGGTGGTCGGCAAGCTGGCGCCGTTCGGCAATTTCGGCTTCCTGCGCGTCAACAGCCTGTTCCCGCCCTTCAACAATCCGAAGGCGCGCCAGGCCCTCGCCTATGCCTTCGATCAGCGCGAGTTCATGGCCGCCGCCTACGGCGATCAGAAATGGTGGAAGGTCTGCTATTCCTATTTCATCTGCGGCGCGCCCTACGGCACCGAGGCGGGCTCCGAGCCCTACCGCAAGCAGGATCTGGAGAAGGCGAAGCAGCTCTTCGCCGAGGCCGGCTACAAGGGCGAGAAGCTCATCCTGATCACGACAGACGAGCTGCCGCAGATCGGCCAGATGGCCCAGGTCGCCGCCGGCACGCTGCGCAAGATCGGCGTCAATGTGGAGCTGGTGGTGAACGCCTGGGGCGTCACCGTCCAGCGCATGATGAAGAAGGACGAGCCCGCCAATGGCGGCTGGAACATCTTCACCTCCTGGGGCACCGGCTCGACCTTCCACCATCCGCTCAGCAACATCGGCACGCCGATGAGCTGCGACGGCAAGAACTGGGTCGGCTGGCCCTGCGACGAGGAGGCGGAGAAGCTGCGCGATCAGTTCATCCGCGCTCCGGACGACGCGACGCGGATGAGCGTGCTCGACAGGTATCATCGTCGCCTGATGGAGGAGCAGCCCTTTGCGCTGCTCGGCCAGTTCGATCCGCCATTCGCCTGGCGCAAGAGCGTGCATGATGTGGTGCCGGCGGCGGTGCTGGTGTTCTGGAACATCAGCAAGGGCTGAGGCGGACGGCACATGTTCACCTTCGATCCGAAGCGTCTCGATCTCGCCCGCGAGTTCAAGGCGCGGCCCTTCGGCGAGCACAGCCCGGACCTGCAATACCTCCTCAACCTGATGCGGGCGCGCGAGATCTGGGGCCGCTATGTGCTGGTGATGACCCGGCCGCACGAGCAGTGGACCCTGGCGCGCCTCACCGACGACAACAACGGGCCGCCGCGCCTCACCAACGCCACCTTCGACAGCCTGGAAGCGCCCGAGGGGGGCGTCTTCAAGCTGCGCTGGGAAGAGCTGGCGGGCGCGCCGCTCGCCCTCGATTGACCGCGTTGCTACGGGAGCTGCCGTGACCACGCTCATGGGATATGCCGACAAGATCAGCGTCGCGCCCGGCGACACGATCGGCTTCAAGGTGAGCTGCGCCGGCGCGCCCCGCTACCGCGCGGAGATCGTCCGCGTGCTGAGCCCGGAGGCCGGGCCGGACGCGCCGGAATTCCGCAAGGAGACGGTGGATACGCCGGCCAATCGCGAGTATCCGGCGCGCGAGCAGGCGCTGCTGCCGGGTTCCTTTGCGATGGTGTCGGCGCATGCCGCGTTCTCCACCCTCGAGAGCTTCTCGATCCAGGCGATGATCTGGCCGACGCTGCCCGGTCGCGGTCGCCAGGCGATTCTCGGCACCTGGAGCGAGACGCACGGCAGCGGCTTCGGCCTGATGCTGGACGCCCAGGGCGCGCTGGAGCTGCGGCTCGGCCAGGGCGGCGGCCGCGCGATCGTGCTCTCCGGCGGCACGCCGCTCATCTCGCGCCGCTGGTACTTCGTCGCCGCCAGCTTCGACCGCGCCACCGGCGTGGCGCGGCTATACCGGGAGCTGGTCGCCGACAAGACCATGACCCAGGCGCCGGCAGTAGCGGTGGAGAAAGCCGCGGCGGGTTTCTCGGCCGGACCCGGTCCTTTCCTCTTCGCCGCGTGGCATCGTGGCGAGGCGGGCGGGCGAACGCTCACCGGCGGCCACTTCAATGGCAAGATCGACAGGCCGCGGCTCTGCAACCGCGCGCTCTCCCGCGACGCGCTGTGGTCGCTGACCGCGGACACGATTCCCGCGAGCCTCGTCACCTCGATCATGGCACGCTGGGATTTCTCCCGCGACATCGAGACCGAGATCATCCGCGACACCTCGCCGAACCGCCTCGACGGCGCGATCGTCAACCTCCCGGCGCGCGCCATGACCGGCTCGAACTGGGACGGCTCGGAGATGAACTGGCGCAAGGCGCCGGAGCAGTACGGCGCCATCCATTTCCATGACGACGACATCGCCGATGCGGGCTGGGAGACCGACTTCACCTTCCCGGTGCCCGCCGGATTGAAGAGCGGCTGCTATGCGGCCTGGCTGACCGCCGGAGACGCGCGCTTCCAGGTCGCCTTCTTCGTCCGGCCGGCGAAAGGCGCCGCCACTGCCGACATCGTCTACCTCGCCTCCAGCGCCACCTACACCGTCTACTGCAACAATGTCGGCCGCTTCCGCTCCGTCATGACCGAGGTGACCCAGGGCCGGCTCACGGTGATGGACGCCGTCGATATTCTGCTGCTCGAGCATCCGGAGATGGGCTTCTCCACCTATGACCGGCATTCCGACGGCAGCGGCATCTGCTATTCCTCGCGGCTCCGCCCGGCGACCAACATCCGGCCGACCGGCCGGCTCTGGAACTACTGCTGCGACATGCTGATCGTCGACTGGCTCGACCGCTCCGGGCTCAAGTTCGACGTCGTCACCGACGACGATCTGCACCAGGAGGGGCTCGACCTCATCCGGCCCTATCGCGTGCTGGTGACCGGCAGCCACCCGGAATATGCCTCGCTCCCCATGCTGGACGCGCTCGACGGCTGGGTGCGGCGCGGCGGAAGGCTCATGTATCTCGGCGGCAACGGCTTCTATTGGCGGATCGCCTATCACCCGACCCGCGAGGGCATCATCGAGGTGCGCCGCAGCGAGGACGGCACCCGCGCCTGGGACGCCGAGGTCGGCGAGTACTATCACAGCTTCAGCGGCGAATATGGCGGGCTCTGGCGGCGGCAGAACCGCGCGCCCCAGGCGCTCGCCGGCGTCGGCTTCATCAGCCAGGGCTTCGACTGGTCATCGCCCTATCGCCGCACCGAGGCCGCGCGCGATCCCCGCGCCGCCTTCATCTTCGCGGG
>DATKPX010000289.1:0-9296 GCA_035523855.1 Allostellaceae bacterium | reverse complement strand
ACGGGACTCGAATAGCAAATGCGCGCGCAGCGCATAACATCATATTTTGCAAGCGATTAGCGGCCGGCTTCTTGGCTTGACGAAGCGCGCCCGACCATCTATCCCATCGTCTTCAAGTCAGAGCGAGCGATGTGTCGCGCCACCGACCTCCCAGGGCCGGCGGCGTCTCGGCGCGCGAGCCCGCCACTCTCCACGCAGCCACTCTTCACGCAGAAAGAGTCCAGATGGTCGACGGCGCTCCGCAGAAGCCTCCCACGCCGCCCGCGCCGGGCAGCACCGCAGCCCTGGTCTTGGGCGACGGCAGCGTGTTCTGGGGCCGCGGGATCGGCGCCGCCGGCATGCAGGTGGGTGAGGTCTGCTTCAACACCAGCATGACCGGCTATCAGGAGATCATGACCGATCCCTCCTATGCCGGTCAGATCATCGGCTTCACCTTCCCGCATATCGGCAATGTCGGCGCCAACGCCGAGGACATCGAGACGGTGACGCCGGCGGCGCGCGGCCTCGTGGTGCGCGTCGACATCACCGAGCCCGCGAACTGGCGCGCCCTGCAGCACTTCGACGCCTGGCTCAAGTCGCACGGCCTCGTCGGCGTCGCCGGCGTCGACACGCGGAAGCTGACGCGGCGGATCCGCGACGGCGGCGCGCCCAACGGCGCCGTGGTGCACGCGCCAGACGGCAGGATCGACTACGCAGCGGCGGTGAAGGCGGCGCGCGAGTGGCCGGGCCTCGAAGGCATGGACCTCGCCAAGGAAGTCTCCTGCCGGCAGACCTACAAGTGGGATGAGACGCGCTGGGTCTGGGGCAAGGGCTACGGGCACCTCACCGAGCCCAAATACCACGTGGTCGCGATTGACTACGGCGCCAAACGCAACATCCTGCGTCTCCTCGCCTCGCATGGCTGCCGCGTCACCGTGGTGCCGGCGAATGCCACGGCGGAGGAGATCCGCGCCCACAAGCCCGACGGCATCTTCCTCGCCAACGGTCCCGGCGATCCCGCCGCGACCGGCACTTACGCAGTGCCTACCTTGCAGGAGTTGATGAAGGACAAGACGCCGATCTTCGGCATCTGCCTCGGCCATCAGCTGCTGGCCCTCGCCATGGGCGGCCGCACGCGCAAAATGGAAACCGGCCATCGCGGCGCCAATCATCCGGTGAAGGACCTCGCCACCGGCAAGGTCGAGATCACCAGCCAGAACCACGGCTTCGTGGTGCTGCCGGAGTCACTGCCCACCGATGTCGAGGTGACCCACGTCTCGCTGTTCGACGGCAGCAACGAGGGCCTCTGCGTCAAGAACAGGCCGATCTTCTCCGTGCAGTATCACCCGGAAGCGAGCCCCGGCCCGCAGGACAGCCACTACCTCTTCCAGCGCTTCGTCGACATGATCGAGCAGAGCAAGTGAGGCCCAGCATACCACTGCTGTTCATCCCCTCCCTCCTTGAGGGGGAGGGTTGGGGCGGGGGGTGCCGCGGCACGGACCTCGCCCTGAACCCACCCCCCTCCCTTCCCTCCCCCTCAAGGGATGGGATTCTCATCGAGCAGTTCATTCATGCCGAAGCGCACTGACATCAAATCGATCCTCATCATCGGGGCCGGGCCCATCGTGATCGGGCAGGCGTGCGAGTTCGACTATGCCGGCGCGCAGGCGGTGAAGGCGCTCAAGGAGGAGGGCTATCGCGTCGTCCTCGTGAACTCCAATCCGGCGACGATCATGACCGATCCGGAATTGGCGGATGCGACCTACATCGAGCCGATCACGCCGGACATGGTCGAGAAGATCCTCGCCAAGGAGAAGCCGGACGCGTTGCTTCCCACCATGGGCGGACAGACCGCGCTCAACACCGCCCTCGCTTTGGCGCGCTCGGGCGCGCTCAAGCGCCACAATGTCGAGCTCATCGGCGCCAAGGAAGAAGCGATCGCCAAGGCCGAGGATCGTCTCCTCTTCCGCGAGGCGATGGAGAAGATCGGCCTCGAGAGTCCGAAGAGCCGCCTGGTGCGCTCCCTCGACGAGGCGACGGCGGCGCTGCAGCACGTGGGGCTTCCCGCCATCATCCGTCCCTCCTTCACGCTCGGCGGCACCGGCGGCGGCATCGCCTACAACCGCGAGGAATTCGAGGAGATCACGCGCGGCGGCTTGCGCGCTTCGCCCAGCCACGAGGTGCTGATCGAGGAATCGGTGCTGGGCTGGAAGGAATTCGAGATGGAGGTGGTGCGCGACAGCGCCGACAACTGCATCATCATCTGCTCGATCGAGAACGTGGATCCCATGGGCATCCACACCGGCGACAGCGTGACCGTCGCGCCGGCGCTGACCCTGACCGATAAGGAATATCAGCTGATGCGCAACGCCTCGATCGCAGTGCTGCGCGAGATCGGTGTCGACACCGGCGGATCGAACGTGCAGTTCGCAGTCAATCCCGCCGACGGGCGCCTGGTGGTGATCGAGATGAACCCGCGCGTGTCGCGGAGCTCGGCGCTGGCGTCGAAGGCGACCGGCTTCCCGATCGCCAAGGTCGCGGCGAAGCTCGCCGTCGGCTACACGCTCGACGAGCTCAAGAACGAGATCACGCGGATCACGCCGGCCTCCTTCGAGCCGACGATCGACTACGTCGTCACCAAGATGCCGCGCTTCACCTTCGAGAAATTCCCTGGCGCCGAGCCCTTGCTCACCACCTCGATGAAATCGGTAGGCGAGGCGATGTCGATCGGCCGCAGCTTCGCGGAATCCGTGCAGAAGGCGCTGCGCTCCATGGAGACCGGCCTCACCGGCTTCAACGAGGTGGAGATCGCCGGCGCCGGCGCCGGCGACAAGAACGCGATCCGCGCCGCGCTGGCAAAGCCGACACCGGACCGGCTGCTGACGATCGCCCAGGCTTTCCGCGCCGATTTTACCGTCGCCGAGATCCATGCCGCCTGCAAATACGATCCCTGGTTCCTGGAGGAGATCCGCAAAGTCGTGGCGGCGGAGGCGGCGGTGCGCGCCAAGGGGCTGCCGTCCGATGCTCCGGGTTTCGCTCGGCTGAAGCGGATGGGCTTCTCCGACGCGCGGCTCGCCGAGCTCGCGGGCGTCGAGGAGCGCGCGGTGGCGGCCGAGCGCCGGCGGCTCCGCATTCATCCCGTCTACAAGCGGATCGACACCTGCGCGGCGGAGTTCCCGTCGCTCACGCCATACATGTACTCGACCTATGAGGGCGACGGACTCTCCGAGCCCGAATGCGAGGCGGATCCGAGCGACCGGCGGAAGGTGGTGATCCTCGGCGGCGGCCCCAACCGCATCGGCCAGGGCATCGAGTTCGACTATTGCTGCGTCCATGCCGCCTACAGCCTGAAGGCAGCGGGCTTCGAGACCATCATGGTCAACTGCAATCCCGAGACCGTCTCCACCGACTACGACACCTCGGACCGGCTCTATTTCGAGCCCTTGACCGCCGAGGACGTGATCGAGCTGGTGCGCGTCGAGCAGAGCCGCGGCACGGTGCTGGGCGTCATCGTGCAGCTGGGCGGCCAGACGCCGCTGAAGCTCGCCGCCGCGCTCGAGGCGGCGAAGATCCCGATCCTCGGCACCTCGCCCGACGCGATCGATCTCGCCGAGGACCGCCGGCGCTTCCAGGGCCTGCTGCAGAAGCTCGGCCTGAAGCAGCCGGAGAACGGCACCGCCACCTCGGCCGCCGAGGCGGAGGACGTGGCGCAGCGCATCGGCTATCCCGTGGTGATCCGGCCCTCCTATGTGCTGGGCGGCCGCGCCATGGAGATCGTGCACGACCCGACCGGGCTTGCCCGCTACATGACGAATGCGGTCAAGGTCTCCGGCACCAGCCCGGTGCTGATCGACCGCTATCTGCAGGACGCGATCGAGGTGGATGTGGACGCGCTCGCCGACGGGCGCGAGGTCTATATCGCCGGCATCATGGAGCACATCGAGGAGGCCGGCATCCATTCCGGCGACAGCGCCTGCTCGCTGCCGCCCTACTCGCTCGCTGCGGAAGTTATCGCCGACATCGAGCGGCAGACCACGGCGCTTGCCAAGGCGCTCGGCGTGGTCGGGCTGATGAACGTGCAGTACGCGGTCAAGGACCGCTCGGTCTATGTGCTGGAGGTGAACCCGTGCGCCTCGCGCACGGTGCCCTTCGTCGCCAAGGCGACCGGCGTGCCGGTCACCAAGATCGCCGCCCGTGTCATGGCGGGCGCGACACTCTCGGAATTCAAGCTGAAGCCGCAGCGGCTCAAGCACGTTGCGGTGAAAGAGGCGGTCTTTCCCTTCGCGCGCTTCCCCGGCGTCGACCTGATCCTCGGGCCGGAGATGAAATCGACCGGCGAAGTGATGGGGCTCGATGCGGATTTCGGCCGCGCCTTCGCCAAGTCGCAGCTGGGGAGCGGGACCGACCTGCCGCTCGCCGGCCGGGTCTTCGTCTCGGTCCGCGACCACGACAAGCCCACCATCGTCGAGCCCTGCCGGCGCCTCATCGAGATGGGCTTCGCCCTGGTGGCGACGCGCGGCACCGCCGCCTTTCTCAAATCCGCCGGCCTCGCGGTCGAGGAGGTCAACAAGGTGCTGGAGGGACGCCCTCACATCGTCGACCAGATGCTCTCCGGCGAGGTGCAGCTCATTTTCAACACGACCGAAGGCGCGCAGGCGATCGCGGACAGCTTCAGCCTCCGACGGACCGCGCTAACTATCGGAATTCCTTACTATACTACGGTTGCCGGGGCGCGCGCCGCGGTGCAGGCGATCGCCGCGCTGCGGGCCGGCAGCCTTGAAGTCGCCTCGTTACAGTCTTACTTTGTGGGGTCATTCGGAGCGCCCCCGGCATCCTGATCGCCGGGACGGCGTTGTTTTGACTGTCGCCGATCCCACGAACTTCAGAAGTCCAGCGCATGAGCAAGATCCCGATGACCGCCGACGGCTTCAGCCGTCTGCAGGAGGAGCTGAAGCGGCTCAAGAGCGTGGATCGGCCGGCGATCATCCGGCAGATCGCGGAGGCGCGCGACCACGGCGACATCTCGGAGAACGCCGAGTACCACGCGGCGCGCGAGCGCCAGAGCTTCATCGAGGGGCGCCTCATGGAGCTCGAGGACAAGATCGCGCGTGCCGAGGTGATCGACGTCTCCAAGCTCTCCGGCAAGGCGGTGAAGTTCGGCGCCACGGTGACGCTCGCCGATGAGGAGACCGACGAGAAGACCGCCTACCAGATCGTCGGCGAGGACGAGGCCGACATCAGCAAGGGCCGGCTCTCGGTGACCTCGCCGCTAGCCCGCGCGCTCATCGGCAAGGGCGTCGGCGACAGCGTCGAAGTCTCCACCCCGCGCGGCTCCAAGGCCTACGAGGTCGTGAAGGTCGCTTTCAAGTAGCGCGCGTCGTTTCCCGGCGAAAACTGCGATTCATCGACAGGGGCGTGTGGACATTCCTCACGCCACCTCCATCGGCACGCCGGGCTCGAATTTCGAGGTGCGGATGGCAAGTGCGGTCTTCACGTGGCTCACATTGGGGGCGGCGGTGAGCTGGGTGGTGAGAAAACGCTGATAGGCCTCCCAGTCCTCGGCCACGATCTTCAGCAGGAAATCCGCCTCGCCCGCCAGCATGTGCGCCTCGCGCACCTGCGGCCAGGTGCCGACCAGCGCCTCGAAGGCCTTGAGATCGGGCTCCGCCTGGCTTGAGAGCCCGACCTGGGCGAAGACAGTGACGCCGAATCCCAGCGCCTGGGCGTTGATGTCGGCGTGATATCCCCGGATATAGCCCGCCTCCTCCAGCGCGCGCACGCGCCGGAGGCAGGGCGGCGCCGAGATTCCCGCCCGGTGCGCCAGCTCCACATTGGTCATCCGACCGTCCGCCTGCAGGTCCCGCAGGATTCGGCGATCGATTTTGTCGAGCTTGATCCGTCGCATGGAGAGAGGCCTCGCCGGGTCGGGCTGAGCTTGTAATAATATTACAAGCCGGCGCCCCCGACGCAACAGCGCTTGCGTCCGCCGATGGCGCCGGCTACCACGCGGCCCGCGTGCCGCCATCGGAAAGGATGCCCGCCCCATGACCGGATCCGCCCCCTCGCCCGTCACCTGGGCGATGCATGACGGCAGGATTGGCATGACGAACCAGGTCCTGGGGCTCGCCGAGGCGGTGGGCTATCCCATGGTGGAGAGGCAGGTGGCGCTCCGCGCGCCCTGGAAGCACCTGGCGCCGGCGCTCTGGATCCATCCGATGGCAGCGCTGGCGCCGGAAGGCGCCACCTTGCTGCCGCCCTGGCCCGATCTCCTGATCGCCTGCGGTCGGCCGGTGACGGCGCTGGCGCTGGCAGTCCGACGGCTGAGCCGCGGGCGCACTTTCTGGGTCCAGGTGCAGGATCCCCGCTTCGCCCGCCGCCATGTCGATCTCATCGTGGCGCCACGGCATGATCCTGCCCGCGGCGACAACGTCTTCCTCACCGACGGCTCCGTTCATCGGGTGACGCCGGCGGTGCTGGAGGCGGCGCGGCCGCGCTTCGCGCCCCTCTTCGCGGCCATTCAACGGCCGATGGTTGGCGTGCTGGTTGGCGGCAGCAACCGGGTCTATCGCGTCACCGCGCAGGCGATGGCACGGCTGGGCGAGCAGCTCGCGGCGCTCGCTTCGCAGGGCATGGGCATCGCGGTGACGCCGTCGCGGCGCACCGGAGAGGCAGCGCTTCGCGCGCTGCGCGAGCGGCTCGCCGGCGTGCCCCACTATTTCTGGGACGGCAGCGGCGACAATCCCTATTTCGGTCTCCTCGCCCATTCGGACGCGCTGGTGGTCACCGGCGATTCCGTCAACATGGTGAGCGAGGCCGCCTCCACCGGCAAGCCGGTGCACGTGGTGGGACTCGAGGGCGGCTCGGCGAAGTTCCGCCGCTTCCACGATCTCTTCCGCGAGCGCGGCATCACGCGGCCGTTCAGCGGCGCCATCGAGCGCTGGACCTATCCGCCGCTCGACGATACCGCCCGCGCGGCGGAGGAAATCCGCCGCCGCATTGCCCGCCGCCTCGCAGACGTCGCCTGATCCCATGCGCAGGGCGCTCCCTCTCCATCTCGCGGCGCTCGTCGCGGCGAGCGTGCTGTTCCTGGCTCTGCCCGGCATCGATCTCTGGGCGAGCAGCCTCTTCTATCGCGCCGATGGCGGCTTCTTCCTCACCGATTGGGGCCCCATCCGCTTCATCTTCCGCGCAGTGCCGTGGCTGGTGACGGCGGAGATCGTGCTGGTGCCCGTCGTGGTCTTCGCGGGCTGGTGGCGCGGCCGCGCTCTCTTCGGCATCGATCTCCGCGCCGGCATCTTCCTGCTGCTGGCGCTGGCGCTCGGGCCCGGCCTGCTCGTCAACACGGTATTGAAGGATCACTGGGGCCGTGCCCGGCCGAGCCAGATCATTGAGTTCGGCGGCAGCAAGGAATTCACCGCCGCGCCGCTGCCGGCCGCGCAATGCGAGCGCAACTGCTCCTTCGTCGCCGGCCATCCGGCGATCGGCTTCGGCCTCGTCGCCTTCGCCTTCCTCACGCGCGATCGCAGGCGCCGGCGCGCCATCGCCGCGGCGGCGATCGGCTTCGGCAGCCTGGTGGGCGTGGTCCGCATCGCCGAGGGCGGGCACTTCCTTTCCGATGTGGTGTTCGCCGGCCTGCTGGTGAGCGGCCTCACCTGGCTGCTCGCCTGGGCGCTGCTGCAGCGCGACCTCGGCAGCGTGCTCCTGCGCGCCTTGGCGCAGCATCTCGGCCGGCCCGGCGCGCGCTGGGCGCTCTATGCGCTGCTCACCGTCGCCGGCGTCCTCCTGGCCTACGCCTATGTAGACCGGCCGGTGGCTCTCTATTTCAATCGCGCCCACGGCGGCGAGAGCGCGGTGTTCAAATTCATCACCGGCTTCGGCGTCTCCACCTACTACCTGATCGTCAGCGCCGCCGCCGCCGTCGGGCTCTGGCTCGCCGCGCGCACCACGCAGGAGAAGCGGTTCCGAGCCTATGCCGCTGTCCCGCTCTTCCTCTTCATCTCGATCGCGGCCTCGGGCCTGGTGACCGACCTGCTCAAGGTGGTGTTTGGCCGCGCGCGGCCAAAGCTGCTGTTCTCCCATGAGGTCTTCGGCTTCGACTGGTGGGGGACGCAGGCCGATTACTGGTCCTTCCCCTCGGGCCACACGACGACGGCGGTGGCGATTGCCGCCGCGCTTTACTTCCTCTGGCCGCGCTTCCTGCCGCTCTACGTCGCCTTCGCGGTGCTGGTGAGCGTGAGCCGGGCGATCGTCGGCGCGCATTATGCGAGCGACGTCATCGTCGCCACCTTCATCGCGATTGCCGTTACCGCCTATGTCCGGCACGTCTTCGAGCGCAGCGGCATCAAACTCAGAGACGCGACGGCGGGCGTCGCGCCGTCGCAGCCGCCGCTGCCCTGGCGCGACCGGCTGCGGCTCGGCCGGCCCGCCGCGCCTCAATAACCTTTGAAGCCTCGGAGCTCCGCCACCAGGAACTCGCGGGTGGTGCCGCCGCCGAGCGGCACGGTGATGTGTCCGACCGAGCCCACCGACTCGAAATATTTCGGCAGCTCGCCGAGCGCGCTGCGCGGCCCGACATAGATGAAGTTGCCGCCGGTATGCGGCCCCACATCGGCGGTGAGATCGAACTGGTCATGGATGGTGTGGCCGGGGTTCCACTTCAGCACGTCGACCGGCCTGGGCTCGCCGTAGTAGGCGAGCGCCGCCAGCACCTCGCGATTGTCAGAGATGATGCGGTCGCCCGGATGCTCGACCTGCAGCGCCGTCACCGCGCGGCCGAGCGTAGCCCAGCCGCGCAGCCGGTGCAGCGGCTCGTACTTGCCGGGAATCTCCCAGCCCGCGGCATGCGCGATATCGCGCGCGCCGATCAGCAGTACCGCCGCTACGACATGCAGGACCACCGATCCCGTCACCAGCATCTCGCGGCGGCGCTGGAAGAGATAGGCCACCACCAGGATGGTCGCCGAGATATAGGTCGGCGCCGACCAGTTCGGATGCGCGCGGGACAAGAGGCTCACCACCAGCATCATCGCCAGGGTCGGCAGGGCGAAGACGGCGAGCAGCTGCGCGCGGCGGTCGGCGAGTGCGCGGCGCATGAGCACCACCATCACCAGCAAGGTCGCGAAGAAGATCGGCCCGAAGACGCCGAACTGCGAGCCCAGGAACTCGCCGAAGGCACCGGGATGCAGCGCGAAGCCGGAGATGTCGGCGTTCGCCTCGGTATGTCGGTAGCTCACGAACTGATGCGTATAGTTCCAGACGAAGTTCGGCGCATAGATCAGCAGCGCGATCGCGACCGCCTGGAGGAAATGCAGGAGATG
>DATKPX010000288.1:0-5116 GCA_035523855.1 Allostellaceae bacterium | reverse complement strand
GCCGCGAAGCCGGCGACGCGCGCCGGCAAGGCGGCATCCACTGGGACCGGCGCCAGCGCCGCCGGCATCACCATCAGCCATCCCGATCGCGTCGTCTTCCCGAAGCTCGGCGCCACCAAGCTCGATCTCGCCCGCTACTACGAGGCGGTGGCGGAGCGCATGCTGCCGCAGATCGCCAACCGGCCGCTCAACCTGCTGCGCTGCCCCGACGGCATCGCCAGCCAGTGCTTCTTCCAGAAGCACTTCAAGCCGACCGAGCTCAAATCCCTGCCGCGCGTCGCGGTCGAGGAGTCGGAAGGCCGGCACGAATACGTGATGGTGCGCAATGCCGGCGACCTGCTGTCGCTGGTGCAGTTCGGCGTCATCGAGTTCCATCCTTGGGGGGCGCTGGGCGACGATCCCGACCGGCCGGACCGGCTGATCTTCGACCTCGACCCGGACTCGCCCAAGCAGTGGAAGCAGGTGGTGGAGACCGCTCTGGTCATGCGCGACCGGCTGAAGGAGCTGGGCCTCGACAGCTTCGCCAAGACCACCGGCGGCAAGGGGCTCCATGTGGTGGTGCCGCTGCAGCGGCGCGGCGGCTGGGACGACGCCAAGGCCTTCACCCATGCGTTCGCGGAAAGCTTCGTTCAGGCGATGCCGTCGATGTTCACGGTCAATCTCCTGAAGAAGCACCGCGCCGGCAAGATCTTCATCGACTACCTCCGCAACGACCGCGGCCAGACCGGCGTCGCGGCCTATTCCGTGCGGGCGCGCGATGGCGGCACGGTGGCCTGGCCGCTGGATTGGAGCGAGGTGACGCCGAAGCTGGAGCCGGCGCGCTACACGCTGCAGACGGTGCCGGCGCTGCTCGGCAAGCGGAAGGATCCCTGGGCGGCGATGCTCAAGACGCGGCAGCAGATCTCCGCCGCCGCGCGGCGCGAGCTCGGCCTTTGACGCGGCGGGCGGCGCGCTTCGCCGGCCTGGCGCGCCGCGCCGCCGCGTCGCTGAAGAGCTCGTCGTTGGCGGGATCCCAGAGCGCGACGCCGCCGGTGATGCCGGCGAGGTTGGCGACGATGCCAACATCGCCCGGTAAGCGAAAGTCGATTTTCGTCGCGTTGCCGCCGCCGAGGTAGAGGCGGTCGAAGTTGACGACGCGCCGCACCACGTCGAGGGCGAAGGCGACGTGGCGGTTCCACTTCTTCTTGCCCTTGGCGCGCAGGACGGCGTCGCCGAGATAGTCGTCATAGGTCTTGCCGCCGTGGATCGGGTGCTGGCTCAGCTCCAGATGCGGCGTCGGCCGCCCGTGCCAGAACAGCGCGCTGCCGAGGCCGGTGCCGAGGGTGAGCACCAGCTCCAGCCCCTGGCCGGCGATGACGCCGAAGCCCTGCACCTCCGCGTCGTTGAGGACGCGCGCGGGCTTGCCGAAGCGCTTCGCCAGCGCCGCCGCCAGCGGAAAGCCGTGCCAGTCCTCGGTGCCGAGATGGGGCGCGGTGATGATGACGCCGTCGCGGACGACGCCGGGAAATCCCACCGAGATGCGATCGAGGCCCGGGAGCTCGCGCGCCAGCCCCTGCAGCAGCGTCATCACCTTCTCGGGCTTCGAGGGATGCGGCGTCTCCACATTGACCGGCTCGGCGGCGAGCTTGCCCTTCGCCGTCAGCACCGAGGCCTTGAGATGCGAGCCGCCGATGTCGAAGGAGAGAGTGAACGGTCCGGCGACGCCCATCAGCAGAGCCCCCGCCAACGCCGCCCGTCGCGGGCGAGCAGGTCCGCCGCCGCCTGCGGCCCGTCGCTGCCCGCCGCGTATTGCGGGAGTTTCGCCCGGCGGTCCTGCTTCCAGGCATCGAGGACCGGCTGCACCACCTGCCAGCCCGCCTCGACGAAGTCGGCGCGCTGGAACTGCGTCTGGTCGCCCACCATGCAGTCGTAGATCAGCGTCTCGTAGCCGGTGCTGGGCGCGGCGTCGAAGTAATCCTTGTACTTGAAATCCATGCGGACGCCGTCGGCGATCAGCTTCGGCCCCGGCACCTTGGCGTTGAACTGCAGCGCGGCGCCCTCGTCGGGCTGGATGCGCAGCACGAAGAAGTTCTGCGCCACGTGATCGACCGTGGTCTCGCGGAAGAGCGTGTAGGGCGCCTGCTTGAACTTGATGGCGATCTCGCTCTTGCGCATGGCGAGCGCCTTGCCGGTGCGCAGATAGAACGGCACATCGGCCCAGCGCCAGTTGTCGATCTGCAGCCGCGCCGCGATATAGGTCTCGGTGGCGCTGTCGGCGCGCACTTTGGGCGCCGCGCGGTAGGCCTCCACCGGCTTGCCGGCCACGCGGCCCGCATCATACTGCGCGCGCACCACGTCCCGCGCGATGCTGTCGGCATCGAGAGGCTTGATCGAGTGCAGCGCCTTCGCCTTCTCGGCGCCGACCGCGTCGGCGGTGAAGCGCGCCGGCGGCTCCATGGCGGTGAGCGCCAGCAGCTGGAACAGGTGGTTCGGCACCATGTCGCGCAGCGCGCCGGTGGCGTCGTAGAACTGGCCCCGCCGCTCGACGCCCACCGTCTCCGCCACGGTGATCTGCACGTGATCGATATGGTCGCGATTCCACAGCGGCTCGAAGAGGCCGTTGGCGAAACGCAGCACCATGATGTTCTGCACCGTCTCCTTGCCGAGATAGTGATCGATCCGATAGATCTGCTCCTCGCGGAGGATGCCGAGCAGCTCCTTGTTGAGCGCGCGCGCCGAGGCAAGGTCGGTGCCGAACGGCTTCTCCACCACCACCCGGCGCCAGCCCTTGTCCTCCTGGGTCAGTCCCGCGTCGCCGAGCTGGCGCACCACCTCGCCGAAGACGGCGGGCGGGACCGCCAGGTAGAAGAGGCAGTTCTGCGCCTGGTCGCCGAGCCGCTGCTTGAGGCGCTGGAACGTCGCGGCATCGTCGAAATCGCCTTGCACGTAGGCGAGGCGCCCCAGCACCTGCTTCGCCGTCGCCGCCTCGACCTTCTGGGTCGCGAACTGGTGCAGCCCGTCCTCCAGGAGATGGCGGAACTCGCCGTCGGAGAGCGCCGTGCGGGCGACGCCGATGATCTGGAAATCCTCCGCCAGCAGGCCCTGCTTGGCGAGGTTGTAGAGCGCCGGCACCAGCAGGCGCTTCGCCAGATCGCCGGCGCCGCCGAAGATCACGAAGGCGCAGGGATCCGCCGGCCGCGCGCGCTCGGCAGCATCGAGGGTAGCCGCGTGCGGGCCGCTCATCCGCCGCTCCGCGTGGTCTCCACATGACCGCCAAAGCCCTTGCGCATGGCGGAGAGCAGCTTCTCGCCGAAGGTATTGCTCTGGCGCGAGCGGAAGCGGGCGAAGAGCGCGGCGGCGAGGGTGTCGGCGGAGACCGCCTCCTCCACCGCCGTCAGCACCGTCCAGCGGCCCTCGCCGGAATCGTCGACCTGGCCGCTGAAGCCGCCGAGCTTCTCGTCGTCGGCGAGCGCGGTGGCGATGAGATCGAGGAGCCAGGAGGAGACCACGCTGCCACGCCGCCACACCTCGGCGATGTCGGGGAGGCTGAGCTCCATCCGGTGATGCTCGGGGAGCCGCTCGCTGCCGGCGTTCTTCAGGATGTCGAAGCCCTCCGCATAGGCCTGCATCAGCCCGTACTCGATGCCGTTATGCACCATCTTGACGAAATGACCGGCACCGCAGGGACCGGCGTGAATGTAGCCGCGCTCGGCGCGGGTGTCGCGGCCGTCGCGGTGGGGCGTGCGCGGGATCTCGCCGAGGCCGGGCGCCAGCGCGCCGAAGATCGGGTCGAGCCGGTCCACCACCGCCTTGTCGCCGCCGATCATCATGCAGTAGCCGCGCTCGATGCCCCAGATGCCGCCGGACGTACCGACATCCACATAGTCGATCCGCTTCATCGTCAGCGACTGCGCGCGCCGGACGTCGTCCTTCCAGAAGGTGTTGCCGCCGTCGATCACGGTGTCGCCGGCCCAGAGCAGGGTGGCGAGCTCCTCGATGACGGCCTCGGTCGCCTCGCCCGCGGGCAGCATGACCCAGACCGCGCGCGGCGGCTTCAGCCGGCTCACCAGATCGGCAAGCCCGCTCGCGCCGGCGGCTTTCTCCTGGGTCAGCCGCTTCACCGCAGCGGGATCGCGATCGTAGACCACGCAGTCGTGCCCATGCCGCATCAGCCGCATCGCGATATTGCCGCCCATGCGGCCAAGGCCGATCAGTCCGAGCTGCATCGTGCTTGTCTCCTGTCCCAGGTGGCCGTCACATATGCTGGTTCGGCAGCGGCTGTCCTGCAATGGGCGCTTATTCTAGCAATCTCGGCGAATGGCCGGCAGTTGCCTTAAATTCCCGTACAGGTCCGCGCTAGTGATTCGCCCGATCCTTCGCCGGGCCGCGGCTGAGGCTGAGGTTGTGGGCGGTGTTGATGAGGCCCACATGGGAGAAGGCCTGCGGGAAGTTGCCGAGCAGCCGCCCCGCGCGCGGATCGTACTCCTCCGCCAGCAATCCCACGTCGTTGCGGATCGCCAGCAGCCGCTCGAACAGGGCGCGCGCCTCGTCGTGGCGGCCGAGCAGCACCAGGTTGTCGGCGTACCAGAACGAGCAGGCGAGGAACACGCCCTCGCCCGGCGGCAGCCCGTCCACGTGAGGGTGGGTGATGTAGCGCTGCACGAAGCCGTCCACCAGCAGCTCCTCCTCGATGGCGCGCACGGTGCCGGCGATGCGCGGATCCTTGGCGGGGAGGAAGCCCACCAGCGGCATCAGCAGCAGCGCCGCGTCGACGCCCTTGCCGCCGTAATACTGCACGAAGCTGTTGCGCTCGGCGTCGAAGCCCTGGCGGCAGACGTCGTCATGGATCTCCTGCCGGAGCTTGCGCCAGCGCTCGGCCGGGCTGTTGAAGCCGTATTTCTCCACCGCCTTCACCGCGCGGTCCGCCGCCACCCAGGCCATCACCGCCGAGTGGGTGTAGCGCCGCTCGGGCCCGCGCACTTCCCAGAGGCTCGAATCCGGCTTCTGCCACTCGCCCTCGAGGAACTCCAGCAGCACCCGCTGGACGCGCCAGGTGTCGTCGTCGCTCTCGATGCCGTATTTGCGGCCGAGATGGAAGGCGTCCATCACCTCGCCGTAGACGTCGATCTGCCGCTGC
>DATKPX010000287.1:0-7962 GCA_035523855.1 Allostellaceae bacterium | reverse complement strand
ACATCGCCGCCGGAACTTCTCGACGACGACGATCTCGAGCGTCGCAAGCATCGGCGGAAGTGGACGCGCTGGCCGGCGCGGCTCCGCACGGCCGGCGGCATCATCGATTGTCGCGTGCTGAACCTCTCCTATCGCGGCGCTAAGGTGCAGCTGACCGGAGGCGTCCGCGAGCGCGAGGCGGTCACGCTCATCATGGAGCCGCTCGGCGAATTCACCGGCATCGTGAGCTGGCGCGCCAAGGACTGCATCGGCCTGCGCTTTGCGCAGCACTACGTTCCCGGCATTCGCGGTCGGATGGCGCTGCCGCGGGTCCGGCTGGCGGGGAACGCCCCGCGCAAATCGATTGCGGAGTAGCGGCTCGCCTAGCCCTGGCGATAGCCCATGCGGAAGGCGCCCCAATGCCGGCCGCGGACGAAGATCGGCGAGGAGAGGTCCTTCATCAGCACGAAATTGCCGCCGCCCATGTCGCGACGGTAGGTTTGCAGCAGGAAGGGCTTCGTGTTGGCCGCCACCTTATGCACGGCGCGATCGTCGAAGAGCCGGCGATTGCGGCAGTTGGCGGCGTTCCACACGGGATCCTTGCCCTGCGGGTGCCGATAATTCGGATTGTGAGTCGGCAGATAGCCGCCCTTGGCCCAGGCGACGCAGAAGACGACCCGCGGATCGGTCTTTTGCAGGGGATCCTGGATCGGCGGCAGCAGCCGGTCGGTAATCTCGACATAGTCGGTGAGGTACTGGGTGGGATTGGTGCCGGGGATCTCCCGATAATTCTCGTCGAAGAGCTGGTCGGGCGTGAGCTCGCCGCGCGCGATGGCGCCGTCGAACGCCTCTGAGATCCGCTTCGCGGTCTCGATCACCGCATGGATCAGGGGCGTATCGGGTGTCGTGACGCCGCTCTCCGCGATGAACTCGATCAGGGTCTCACTGAGCTTCAGCAGGCCCTCGACCCGTCCATCGGCCTGGGTCAGGTTCGACGACGACAGCTCGACGCCGGCGGCGAGATCGTCGAGCTCTGCCAGGACTGAGTCGCAATGGCCGAGATTGGCGCCGCCGGCCTGCGCAATCGCATCGATTTCCTTGCCGACGGTGACGAAGCCGTCGTGGACGCGCGCGATGACGCCCTGCATCGCCTCGGCGCCCTGACCGGCTTCGCGCGCGTGTTGGGAAGCGGCTTCGCTGTCCTCGATGAGGTTGCCGATCTCTTTGGTGAGGTCGCGCACGGTGGCGCCGATCTGGCCGGTCGCCTTCCGCGTCTCCTCGGCGAGGTTCTTCACTTCTCCAGCGACCACGGCGAAGCCGCGCCCGGCGTTGCCGGCGCGGGCCGCCTCGATGGTGGCGTTGAGGGCGAGGAGATTGGTCTGCTTCGCGATCGCCTCGATGGCGGCGGAGACGCCGGCGACCTGCCTCAGCACGGTCCCGAAGGACTCCAGCCGGCTTTCCATGCGGTCGACCGCGCTGGCGAGCTCGCCGATGTGGCGGACGGCGCTGGCGACCGTGCTGCGGGACTGCGCGACCTCCGCGCCGGCGCTGGAGGCCGCCGTCTGCGCCGTCCGGGCGGCGCGGTCGATGTCGCGGTTGGCCCCGACCATGGTCTTGGCGGTCTGCTGCAGCGACTTGAACTGGTCGGCCTGGCGGGAGACCCGGCCGGTCACGGTCTCGAGATTGCCGGCGATGTCTGCGATTTCCACGCCGAGCGCGCCGATCCGGTCCGCGAGCTGGCCGACCAGGCGCGTCGCTTCGCCCTCGGCCCCGCTGTCGGGCGCCGGCAGCAGTGCTGCTGCGTTGACGGCAGTCTTCACTGTTATGTTCCCCTCGATCGCAACGGCGCCTCGCGGCGGCCGATCGCCCCGGCGTCAGGGCTCGCACGCCCGGCATCCCCTAGTAGCGGGAATGCCCGGGAACACAATGCCCACGCGTGGGCAGGATGAGGGCCAATGCTTAAGAAAGGGCAAAGCGTAAGCCGTGTCGCGCAACCAATTCGGGGCGGGAGGCTTCTTGCCTAGGCTGGGATGGTCATGCGGGCACGCCGCGTGACAAGGCTCGGGAGCGGGGTGGGCGGCCCCCTCCGAGGGGTGCACAGACCTCCATCTGGTCATGCCCACCGTCAGAAGGAAGCTCGGATGCGTCCGATATCTCCGCGGTATTTCGCCCGATCTCCGGTGGGATTTTGGTGTCGCTCGCTGTGGAATGCTTGACTTTGGCAGCCCATGCGCGGATTTTCGTGGTGACGGGGCCGTCGCGAGCGAAGGACTCTCTCGCATGAAGCCGGTGGGGATCATTGGCGCTGCAATCGGGTTGGGGCTCTGGGCGACCAGCGCGCCCGCCTTGGCGTCGCAACAGGTCTACACCTATGCCGTCATCCATCCGGTCTACGGCGAGATCGGCACCTTCACCGACATCATCGACTGCACGGCGGATCTGACCCGCATCGATACCCATCTGCGCGTGGCCGTGCGGGTGCTGGGCATCGTCGCTTATCGCGAGGAATCCGACACGACCGAGGTGCTGCAGGGCAACCGCCTGGTCACGCTGACCAGCAACACCGACAAGGACGGGACCCACACCGAGGTGCGGGGCCAGGCCCAGGGCGAGCGGTTCCTGGTCAATGCGAGCTATGGCAGCACGGCGGCGCCGGCGGATGTCGCGCCCTCGGACCCCTGGCTCCTGAAGCATACCGGCATCGGCATGGTGGTCTCCACCGCCACCGGCAAGCTGGTGAACATCCGCGTCTCCGGCGGCCAGGAGACGGTAATCTCCCTGCATGGCGCCGACGTGAAGGTGCGCCATTTCCTGATTGCGGGCGACAAGAAGCAGGAGGTCTGGCTCGACAGCCATGACATTCCCGTGATGTTCCGCAGCATGGAACACGGAACGCCGATCGATTTCGTGCTGAGGACGCCGCTGTCGGAAGCAGCGATCGCGCTGGCGGCGGCGACGCCCGCCGCGGCGCTCCGGACCGACGACGAGAAGTAGCCACCCCTCCATTCCGCCGAGGAGTTCCGGCTTGCGGCTCCGCCGCAAGCGCCGCCTTGGCTGCGCGCGGCGGCTTGCGGCTATAGTGGGGTGATGGACGAAGCCTATCGGTGGGCGAGGGGGACTCCACGAGCGTGCTGCTGACCGGTCCGCTCCGGCCGCTGAAGGCCGCCGGCGCGCCGGCGCCGGTGACGCACTTCGCCCTGCCGGCGGAAGCCGCCGATCCCGGACCCGACATTCTCCGCTATCTCCAGGACCTCGCCGAGCGCGTGCGCGGCTTCGTGCGCGGCACGCTGCTCGCCGCCACCGCCCGCGGAAGCGCCGCCGAGGTACTGGCCGCGATCGACGCCGTCGGCACCGAGCTGACCGCGGGCTACGAGGCACAGCTCGCGCGCCAACGCGCGTCGGATGCCGATCTCGGCCTGCGCATGACGAAGGTGGAATGCCGCAAGGGCTGCGCTTTCTGCTGCCACGTCAACGTGACGGTGACGCCGCTGGAGGCCGCACGGGTCGCGGCGGCGATTGTCGATGGTCGCACGCCGCCGCGGCAATCCGCTGTCATCGCGGCGGCGGACCGCATGGCCGGCCGCGATGCGCAAGGCCGGCAGGCACTGCGCGCCGCCTGTCCGATGCTGGTCGAGGGCGCCTGCTCGGCCTACGAGATCCGGCCGCTGGCCTGCCGCGCGTTGCTGTCGCTGAGCGCCAGCCGCTGCGAGGAGCGTTTCATGGTGGCCGGGCCGGCAGGCCGCAGCAGCGATCTGCCGAGCCTGGTGACGCCGCGCCTCATCGCCGCCGGCTTCGTCAGCGGGGAAATGGCGGCGCTGCAGGATCTGGGCCTCGCCGGGCACCTGGTGGAGCTGACCCAGAGCCTGGCGCTGCTGCTGCGCGAGCCGGCGACGCTCGGCCGCTGGTTCGGCGGCGAGGATGTCTTCGCGCGGCCCTGAGAGCGAGGTCGAGGGAAGGGGTAGGCGACCTACGGCGCCGGCGTCGCCGCCTCGCCGTCGAGCGCCATCAGATGCAGGAGCTCGCGGCCGAGGTGGACCGCCTCCGCCTTCGGCAGGAAGTGCGGGCGCAGGTTCGAGGAGACGAAGCCGCCCTTCACCACGCCGGCCGCGTTCTCGGAATCGCGGCGGTAGGTGAAGAGATTCTGCGTCGTCATGACCTCGCCTTCCATGCCGATCACCTCGGTGATGGCGGTGATGCGGCGCCTGCCGTCATGCATGCGCTCCACCTGCACGATCATGTCGATGCTGGAGGCGATCTGCGAGCGGATCGTCCGCGGCGGCACGTTGACGCCGCTCATGGCGATGATGTTCTCGAGGCGAGTGATCGCCTCGCGGGGACCGCTCGCGTGCATGGTGCCGAGCGAGCCGTCATGGCCGCTGTTCATGGCCTGCATCATGTCGAGCGCCTCGGTGCCGCGGATCTCGCCGACGATGATGCGGTCGGGGCGCATGCGGAGCGCGTTCTTGAAGAGGTCTCGGATGGTGATCTCGCCCTTGCCCTCGAGATTGGCCGGGCGGGTCTCCAGGCGGCCGACATGCGGCTGCTGCAGCTGCAGCTCGGCGGCGTCCTCGATGGTGAGGACGCGCTCGTCGGCGGGAATCATCTGCGACATCGCATTGAGCAGCGTGGTCTTGCCGGAGCCGGTGCCGCCGGAGACCAGGATGTTGAGCCGCGAGCGCACGGCGATCGCCAGCACTGCCGCCATCGCCGGCGACATGTTGCCGTTCTCCGCCATGGTGTTCAGCGTCAGCAGCTTCTTCGAGAATTTGCGGATCGAGATCATCGGCCCGTCGAGCGCGAGCGGGGGAATGATCACGTTGACGCGGCTGCCGTCGGCGAGGCGGGCGTCGACCAGCGGCGAGGATTCGTCGACGCGGCGGCCGATCCGGGTCACGATGCGGGTCGCGACATGGAGCACGTGGGCGTTGTTGTCGAAGCGGACATTGGTCTGCTCGAGCTTGCCGGCGCGCTCGACATAGACGCTGTTGGGGCCGTTCACCAGGATGTCGGCGACCGTGTGATCGGCCAGCAGCGGCTCCAGCGGCCCGAGCCCGAGCAGCTCGTCGACGATGCGCTGCAGGATGGTGGAGTGCTCCGCCTGGCTCAGCAGCAGCTTGTCCTCGCTGGCGATCTCCAGCACCAGCGGGCGCAGCATCTCGGTCAGGGTCTGCGGCTCGAGCTCGTTGGCGACGCGGGCATCGATCCGCTCGATGAGCTTCATCTGGATCTGGCGCGCGAGCCCCGAGAGCCGGTCGACCGGTGCCGGCGGCGCGGGGCGGGGTGGCGCGGTCGTCTGGGCCTGCGCCTGCGCCTGTAGGTCCGAGGCGAAGGGTAGCGATGCCGTCATCGCCTGCGGCGGATGGAAGGGTGCCACGCGGAAGCCGCGGCTCGCGGTGCCCGCGCGCAGGCGCTCGACCCGCGCGGCGGCGGTGCTGGCGGCCTCGGATTCCTTGGCGTTGGCAGATCTACCCAGACCAAACCGCATGAAGCGGGCGCTCCCTGGCGACAGGCTCCCCGTGGAGGGAAACCGCCTGAGGTTGCGCGAAGAGGCTTAAATTCGCGCTAACGCAGATTGCCCCTGAGGGAGCCGTAACCTCTAATACTAGATTATGACAGGAAAATTTCGTCTATGGGATGTATCGAGACAAAAGAGGCCAGGCGGCCGGAAGCTCCGCCCGGTGCTGGAAGGGGCCGGCGGTACCGGCCGCGTCAGGCGGTGTCCTCGATGATCTCGATCACGCGCTCGCCGGACAGCACGATGCGGAGCGCAAGGTTGTCGCCGGAGACGACGAGGAACTTCTTGGCGTCCCGGGGCAACGGGATGGTATTGGCCCGGCAGTAGGCGATGAGCGCCGCGGCGACGTGCTCGGCGGGAATCAGGGTCGAGGTGGCGGCGCCTCCGGGCTGGCCGGCCACCTGCACTTCGATCTCGAGCTCGTCCTGGGAGATCCCCACCGCCTCGATGGTCCCCGGCGGCAGCCGGTCCGGCTGGTCCACAAAGTGTTGCGCGAGCGCTTTGCGCAGCTCGACGTTCTCGAACACGATCTGTCTCAGTTCCGTCGGCATTAATCTCCCTCCTGTTGATGCGGCCCCCGTGCCGCCGCCGTCGTCACGCGACCGAGCGCGTCCGCGCGCCCTCGATCATCTGCCAGACGCGGTGCGGCGTCGCCGGCATATCGACGTGACGGATACCATACTCCGAGAGCGCGTCGACAACCGCATTCATTACCGAGGGCAGGGAGCCCGCGCAGCCGGCCTCGCCGCCGCCCTTGGCGCCGAGCAGATTTGTCTTCGCGGGCACCGGATGGCTCACGAAGGTGAAGTTCGGCACGTCCGGCGCGCGCGGCAGCGCATAGTCCATGTAGGACCCGGTGAGGAGCTGGCCATCCTCGTCGTAGACGGTCCGCTCCATCAGCGCCTGGCCGATGCCCTGGACGACGCCGCCATGGAGCTGCCCCTCCACCAGCAGCGGATTGATGACGGTGCCGAAGTCGTTGACCATCGTGTATTTTACGACCTCGGTTACGCCGGTATCGGGGTCGATCTCGACCTCGGCGATGTGGCAGCCGTTCGGGAAGGCGGAGGGCGCCTGGTCGAAGACGTGCTTCACGTCGAGCGAGGCAGGCACGTCCGGCGGCAGCTTGAGGCCGGCGCGCAGCGTCTCGGCCAGCTCCATGATGCCGACGCCGCGATCGGTGCCGACGATCGAGAAGCGCCCGTTGCCGAACTCGATGTCGGCGACCGCCGCCTCCAGCACGAAGGACGCGATCTGCTTGCCCTTCTCGATCACCTTGTCGCTGGCCTCGAGGATGGCGCTGCCGCTTGCCATGATGGATTTCGAGCCGCCGGTGCCGCCGCCGGCGATCAGCTCGTCGCTGTCGCCCTGCAGAAGGCGGATGCGGTCGAAGGGCACGCCGAGCTTGGTGGTGAGCACCTGGGCGAAGGGCGCCCAGTGGCCCTGGCCGTAGTCGAGGGTGCCGGTGATGATGGTGACGCTGCCGTCCGTCTCGAAGCGGATGCCGCCCATCTCCCTCATCGGCGGCGCCGTCACCTCGAGATAGTTGCCGATCCCGCGGCCGCGCAGCTTGCCGCGCGCGCGGCTCTCCGCCTTGCGCGCCTCGAAGCCCTGCCAATCCGCGACTTCGAGAGCGCGCTTTAGGATGGTGGTGAAATCGCCGCTGTCATAGGTGGTGGCGGCCGCCGAGGCGAAGGGGATCTGCTCCGGCGCCACGTGGTTGCGCCGGCGCAGCTCGACGCGGTCGATGCCCATCTCGGCGGCGGCGGCTTCCACCAGCCGCTCCATGAAATAGTTGCCCTCCGGCCGGCCGGCGCCGCGATAGGCGCTCACCGGCGTGGTGTTGGTGAGGACGCATTTGCCGGTGAGCTCGATCAGCGGCGTGCGATAAACGCCGACCATGTTCTTGACCACGTTCATGGTCGGCATCAGCGGCGCCACGGCGGAGAGATGCGCGCCCATGTTGCCGTAATTGGTGACGCGGACGGCGAGGAAGTGCCCGTCGGCGTCGAGCGCCAGCTCCGCGGTCGCCTCGTGATCACGGCCGTGAGTGTCGGAGACGAAGCTCTCGGAGCGCTCGTCGGTCCATTTGACCGGACGGCCGAGCGCGCGCGCGGCGTGGAGCAGGCAGGTATATTCCGGATAGGCCCCCGCCTTCATGCCGAAGGAGCCGCCGACGTTGCCGGTAAGCACCCGCAGCTTGTCGGTCGGCACCTTCAGGATGTCGTTGGCGATCTGGTTCCGGAGACCGAAGGCGCCCTGGCAGCCCACGTTGAGCGTCCATTTTCCGCTCTCGCCATCATAGCTGCCGATCGCCGAGCGCGGCTCCATGGCACAGACCACCAGGCGGTTGTTGGCGATCTCCAGCCGCGTCACGTGGGCGGCCTCCTCGAAGGCGGCCGCGACCTTCGCGGCATCGCCGAAATGGTAGTCGAGGCAGACGTTGCTGCTGACGTCCTCGTAGAGCA
>DATKPX010000286.1:0-3302 GCA_035523855.1 Allostellaceae bacterium | reverse complement strand
CGCCGTAGACCCGGTGATACATGCCCTGCAGCTGATCGACGAACTTGTCGATTACCAGCGCAGTCGGATTGAACATGGGCCTGCTCCGTTCCGAAGGGCCGCGGGGGCGAGGGCGCTCCTAAGCGGCTGATGTCATTATAGTCGAAGCCGCGCTCGGCGGTCATGGTTTCCCGTACCGGAAGTGGAAACCGGGCCGGAAAGCGCCGGTTTTCCTGACTTAAGTCAATGCGGCAGGGCCGGGGCTCCGGCATCTTCCCCCCATGATGAACGAGCCCGATGGCTTGATGATGACTGAGCCCGAGCGTTTGCGCGAATGCGCTTACGCCCTCATCCAGTGGCACGGCAGGTCCGCCGCGGTGGAAGCCTACCGTCTCGCCGACAGCTATTATTTCGAGCACGGCGACGAGGACGTCGCCGACCTCTTCGAGGAAATCGCCGAGACCGCGCAGAAGCTGCTGCACACGCTCTGCTGAGCGGTCCCGACGCGGCGTGACGCCGCCCTCGCGCGCCGCCGATCCCGGCGTTGCGCGCCTTCTCTCGATGCACCAAGATCGCCGCAGCGCGGGGGACCCTGTCCGCCCGCGCCGCGCCGCGCCTCCCCGCGGGGCATCCGAAGCCATTCCGCGGAAGGAACCGGAGAGATGGAATACCGCGCGCTCGGCCGGAGCGGTCTCAAGGTCTCGCCGCTCTGCCTCGGCACCATGATGTTCGGCGGCGCCACCGACGAGGAGACGTCGCGGCGCATCGTCGCCAAGGCGCTCGATCAGGGCGTCAACTTCATCGACACCGCCGACCAGTACAACAGCGGCCAGTCGGAGGAGGTGGTCGGCCGGGCGATCGCCGACAAGCGGCATCACTGGGTGCTCGCCACCAAGCTCGCGAACCCGATGGGGCCGGGACCCAACGAGGTCGGCCTCTCGCGCAAATGGGTGATGCAGGCGGCGGAGGCGAGCCTCAGGCGCCTCGGCACCGACTATCTCGACATCTACTACCTCCACAAGGAGGACCACGCGACGCCGCTCGCCGAGACCGTGCGCGCCATGGGCGACCTCGTCCGCCAGGGCAAGATCCGCTATTTCGGCGTCTCGAATTATCGCTCCTGGCGGCTGGCGGAGATCTGCAATCTCTGCGACCGCATGGGCATCGACCGGCCGGTGGTGAGCCAGCCCTACTACAACGCGATGAACCGCATGCCGGAGGTGGAGCATCTGCCGGCCTGCGCCTTCTACGGGCTGGGCGTGGTGGCCTATAGCCCCTTGGCGCGCGGCGTCCTCACCGGCAAGTACTCGCCCGATGCGCCGCCGCCGGCGGACACGCGCGCCGGGCGCAACGACCGCCGGATGATGCAGACGGAATGGCGGCCGGAATCGCTGCGGATCGCGCAGAAGATCAAAAAACATGCAGAAGGCCGCGGCATCACCGCCGGCCAGTTCGCGGTCGCCTGGGTGCTCAACAACGGGCTCGTCACCGGCACCATCGGCGGCCCGCGCACCGAGGCGCAGTGGGACGACTATGTCGGCGCGCTCGCCTATGGCTTCACCGCCAAGGACGAGGCGCTGGTGGACCGACTGGTGACGCCCGGCCACCCCTCGACCCCCGGCTACAACGATCCCGCCTATCCCCTGGAGGGCCGCGTCCCGCGCACGGGCCCCTGAGCCGGCCGCTATTTTCGCGATCCCCTCCGCGCCGCTGGTGCTGGTATAGATGTTGCGTTCACGCGAGCGGCGACCGGCGTGGCGCCACGGACCTTGGGGAGAGATGGGGATGGGTGGAGCGAGACTGGCGGCGGCGATCGCCGCGCTGACGGGGCTGATGGCGCTGGCCGGGCCGGCGATCGCCCTCGACAAGGTGAGCTTCGGCACGGACTGGAAAGCCGAGGCGGAGCATGGCGGCTACTACCAGGCGATCGCCACCGGCATCTACGCCAAGTACGGGCTCGAGGTGACGCTGCGCCAGGGCGGGCCGCAGGTGAACCACGCGCAGCTGCTGGCCGCCGGCCGGCTCGACTTCGACGAGGAGCCGAACGGGTTCATCCCGCTCAACTTCGTCAAGGAAGCGGTGCCGATGGTGGTGGTGGCGGCGCTGTTCCAGAAGGATCCGCAGGTGCTGATCGCCCATGCGGGCGTCGGCAACGACAGCCTCGCCGCTCTCAAAGGCAAGCCGATCATGATCGGCTCCGACACGCGGGTGGGCTCCTGGCTCTTCCTGAAGGCGAAGTTCGGCTATAGCGACGACCAGATCCGGCCCTACAACTTCAACACCGCGCCCTTCCTCGCCGACAAGAACGCGGTGCAGCAGGGCTATCTCACCAGCGAGCCGCTGCTGATCGAGAAGGCGGGCGTGAAGCCGGTGGTGTTCCTGCTCGCCGACCAGGGCTATTCGACCTATGCCTCGGTCATCGCCACCTCGCGCAAGCTGGTGCAGGAGAAGCCCGACCTGGTGCAGCGCTTCGTCAACGCCAGCATCGAGGGCTGGTACAGCTATCTCTACGGCGATCCCGCGCCGGCGAATGCGCTCATCAAGAAGGACAATCCCGAAGAGACCGACGAGCTGCTCGCCTACGCGGTGGCGAAGATCAAGGAATACGGCATCGTCGACAGCGGCGATTCCCTGAAGCTCGGCATCGGCGCCATGACCGACGCGCGCTGGAAGGACTTCTTCCAGGTGATGTCGAAGCAGGGCCTCTACGACGCCAAGCTCGACTACACCAAGGCCTATACGCTGCAGTTCGTGGACAAGTCCGTCGGCATCGGCATGCGGAAGTAGCGGCGCGGCGCTCAGCGCGATGCCGCCATCGGGTGGCGCGCCGCTCGTCTCCATCGAGGGGGTGCGCAAGGCGTTCCGCAGCGGGACCGTCGCCCTCGACGGCGTCGACCTCGCGGTGCGGCGCGGCGACTTCCTCAGCATCCTCGGCCCCTCCGGCTGCGGCAAGAGCACGCTGCTGCGGCTGATCGCCGGCCTGGCCGAGCCCAGCGCCGGCGCCATCCGCGGCATCGAGGCGCTGCAGCGGCGCCTCAGCTTCGTGTTCCAGGAGCCGACGCTGATGCCCTGGGCCACGGTCTGGGACAATGTCTTCCTGCCGCTGCGCCTCGCGGGCGAGGCGCGCTCCTCCGCCGAGGCGCGCATCGCCGGCACGCTGGAGGCGGTCGGCCTCGGCGGCTTCGAGCGCGCCTATCCGCGCGAGCTCTCCGGCGGCATGCGGATGCGCGTTTCCATTGCGCGCGCACTTGTGACCGAGCCTGAGCTGCTTTTGATGGACGAACCCTTTGCGGCGCTCGACGAAATCACGCGCTTTAAGCTCA
>DATKPX010000285.1:0-7731 GCA_035523855.1 Allostellaceae bacterium | reverse complement strand
GGCGAGCGGCGCGCCGCCGGCGCCGAGCGTGCCGCTGGCCTCGACGCTCGCCGCGGCGCCGGTAAGCGACAGCGCCGAGAGATCGATGTCGCCGTCCCTGCCGCGCGCCGCCGCGGCCTTGATCCGGAGTCGCGGACCGAGCAGCGCGTCAGTGGCGGCGATGCCGGTGCGCAGATCCTCGCTGCCGCCCTCGAGGGTCAGCGTCGTCCTGCCGGCGGCATCGCTCGCCAGCGCCGCGTCGAGCGACAGGCTGCCGCCGAGCGCCGGCAGGCCGGTGATGGCGCCATAGGGAGCGAGATCGCTCGCCCGCAGCCGCAGCGTGCCGGTGGAGCCCGCGAGCGCCAGATGTCCGGCCGCGGCGAGGTCGAGACCCGCGCCGTTCACAGTCAGCCCCCCAAGATCGAGCGCGTTGTTGCCGGCGTCGAGCGCGGCGGAGAGCGTCCAGTCGACCGGGGCGGCAAGCGTGGTGGGGAGCGTCTGTCCTGCCTGGCTCAACCCGGCGAGCTCGCCGCGGCCGCCGACGTCCCAGTGGTCCTGAGCGGTGGCGGCAAGGCGCAGCTCCGCGCTGAGCCGGTCGATGCTCGCCGTGTCGAAGCGCACACCGGTGCCGGCGAGGGAGAGCGCGACGGTCGGTCGCTGCACGGTGCCGCCGAAGGAGGCGTCGAGGTCGAGCCGGCCGGCGAGCGGCGAACCCGCCAGCGCCGCGGCGGGCGCGAGGTCGGGCAAGCTCAGATGCGCGGTGCCGCCGATCGCCTGGGACGCCTGGTCGAGGCGGAGCGCGGCGGTGAGGTCGGCGGCAGCGGCGGCCACATGAAGCGGGTCGACGGTGATGACGTCGTTGGCCGCGAGGGCGCCCGCGAGGTTGAAAGCGACACGATCGCCGACCAGCGGCGCGATCTCCGCCGGCAGCAGCCCGCGCTGCCGCGCCGCGCCGTGCAGCAACATCCGCCAGCCATCGTCGGCCTGCGCCAGCCCGAGATCGGCATCGAGAGCGAGGAGCGTGCCGGCGCTCGCCGTCAGCTTGCCGTGCCAATCGGCGGCGGGACCGGAGCCGTGGAGCGCGACGGCGAGCGGCGGGTGGTCGCTGCGCTGAAGCAGGCGATCCAGCAGCAGCCCGGTGGGGTCGCTCACGTCCGCATCGAGATCGAGACGCGCCGGCGCGCCGGCGAGGACGAGCGCCAGGCTGAGCGAGCCCGCGCCCTGATCGATGCGGCGGAGCGAGAGATGCGCCGTGCTGGCATCCGCATTGATGCGGGCATCGCCGACGAGCGCCAGCGCCACCGGCTGGCCCAGCACCGGCTCCGCCAGGGTGAGCCGGTCGATCGCCAGACGATCGAGCGAAACCCTGAACGGCAGGTGCGGCGTCTGCAGTCGCAGCGGCTCGCTGGAGGACGGCTTGCTCTCGGTCGCCGCCGGCAGCCGCGCCACCTCGACCTCGCCGGCGCGCAGCAGCGGCATCGCCACTTCCCGATGGAGGAGGGCTCCGCCGTCAATGGTGACGCGCACGTCGCGGATGCGCAGCCAGACGCCGTCGCGATCGGCGACGCGGATCTCGGCAAGGGCGAGATCGAAGGGCGGGCTGCCGTCGAGACCGGCGACGGTCACCGTCTGGCCCGGCTCGGAGAGCTGGCGGCCGATCTCCGTGGCAAGCCAGCTCTTGCCGGCCGTCGTCTGCGCGAGGCCATAGAGGCCGGCGACCGCCAGCAGCAGCGCCGCGACGGTGCCGCCGAGAATGAAGAGAGCGAGGCGAAGGACGCGTCTCATGCCTCAGAAGGCCTGTCCCAGGCTGATATAGATCTGCACCACGCCGTCGCTGCTGCGCCGCTCTAGAGGTGTGGCGATGTCGAAGCGGACGGGGCCGATCGGGCTATAATAGCGCAGGCCGATGCCGGTGCCCCAGAAGAGCCGCTTGTCGAATTGCGGCACCGAGCGGTCATAGACATTGCCGCCCTCGATGAAGTTGGCGATGCCGATGGTCTCGGTGATCTTGGTGCGGAGCTCGAGGCCGAGCTCCAGCGAGGAGAGGCCGCCGAGCGGCTTGCCCTCGGCATCGAGCGGCCCCGCATGCTCGAAGGCATAGCCGCGGATCGAGCCGCCGCCGCCGGCATAGAGCCGCTTGTCGCGCGGCAGGTCATTGAGGGAAACGCCGACGACCGAGCCAAGGTTGCCGAAACCGGCGAGCACGAAGCGGTCGGTCGAACCCAGCTTCTGGTAGCCGCTGGCGCTCGCCTTCGAGCTGGCGAAGGTGAGCGGCGTTCCGCCGACCGAGGTATAGGGCGTGGTGGTGAAGCCGAGCCGGCTGCCGCGCGTGGGGTTGAGCAGGCTGTCGGTATCGTCGCGACGGATGAAGAGCGGCAGGCCGAAGAGCGTGTAGTCGCGGGTGCCGGTGTCGTCGCTGACCTCCGCCTGCTCCACCTGCACGCCGGCACCGCCGGTGACCGTCGGCGCGATGCGGTAGTCGAGACCGGTGAAGGCCTTCTCGCGCCGCGCGTCATAGGCGTCGAAGATCTCGTTGCCGACCGAGAGCTCGCTGCGGGAATCGAGCTTCGGAATCAGGAAGTCCGGCCGCACGAAGCGCAGCAGGCCGCCGTTCTGGCTCTCGCCCAGCGTCGCCTCGAAGCGCAGCAGCTCGCCCTCGCCGAAGAGATTGCGATGCTCCCAGAAGGCGCGGACGCCGAAGCCGAGGCTCGAATCATAGAGCGCGCCGGCGCCGACCGAGCGCGGCGGCCTCTCCGTCACCTCGAGCCGCAGCGGGATCCGGCCATCGGGCGCCACCGCCTCCGCCGGCACCAGCTTGACGGTGGAGAACAGGTTGCTGTCGACCAGCGACTGGCGCACCGCCTCCACCTTGGCGCTGTCGTAGAGATCGCCCTCGTGCCAGGTGAGCTTGCGATCCACATAGGCGCGATCGACCCGCTCCAGCCCGGAGATGTCGAGATCGCCGAAGGTCGCCGCCGGCCCCACCGCGATCGTGTAGGTGACGTGCATGCTGTGGTCGGCGCGGTCGATGATCGCCTCGCGCCCGACCATCTTCGCCAGCGGCCAGCCGCGCTCGGTATAGAAGCGGAGGATCTTCGCCTCGGCATCGACGACCGCGGCGGAGGTGGCGCGTGCGCCGATCTCGAGGCCGAAATCGGCCGGCTTGAACTCGTTGATGAGCGGCGGCGTCGCCCCCTCGGGGCCGACCAGCCGCACCTCCTCGAGGCGATAGGGCTCGCCGAGATCGATCTCGACGGTCACCCGCCAGGTCTTCGGCTGGGTGTCGATGCGATAGCTGAGCTTCGCATCGTAATAGCCGGCCGCGTTGGTGACCGCCTGCAGCCGCTCCAGGTCGGCGACCGCGCGGCGGCGCAGCGCCGCCTCGTTGTCGGCGCCATCGTCCTGGCGCGCCACCAGCTGCGAGCTCGCTTGCAGCTCCTTCTTCAGCGCGTCGCTGTCGACGCCGGCAAAGTCGGTCTCGTAGTCGACCGCGGCCAGGGCCGGGCCGGCACCGGCAAGAAAACCGACCAGGGCCAACGCCGCCGCAAGGCCCCGAAGCGCCGCGGCGCGCCTCCAAGAGCCGTCGAACTGCCGGAACAGGAAGCCGCGGTCCTGCGGCGGGGCTGGCTCCGGACGCGCTCCGGACAAGCGATGCCTCCATTCTGCTCGTGAGAGGGTCGCGCTGTTAACACGCGGAGGCCCGTGTCAGTGGCGCGTGCGCGACGGGGTGGCCGGCGGCAGATCCTCGTGTAGCACCGCTCCTCGTGTAGCACCGCCCAGTGCCCGCTGGGTAGCCTCCTTCATGGGGATACCCGGCGGGGTGGATGAGACCGGCTGAGGGGATCGCGCGACTGGCGAAGGGCGGGTGCGCGCCTGCGGCGCGCCACCGCGCTCGGCGGGCGGGAAGGACGGCCTGTCTCGACCGATCAGAGCGGCGCGGTCAGCGCACCGCGCGGAGGTCGGAGAGCAGGCGGTAGTGGTGGGAATCCTGCATGTCGTCGACGTGGCAGCGTTGCCACTGCTGGCCCTGGGCGCGCAGCGTGACATAGTCGCCGTCGATGTCGGTGACGGTGCCGGGAACCCAGCGGTCGGCGCCGACGGAATAGACTTCCCAGAGCTGACCCAGCCTTACCCGCGCGTTGAGGTCGGCGACCTTGCCGCGGGCGGCAGTGATGACGCGCTCGGCGAGTCGCGCCGCCTCGTCGGGCGGACAATCCAGCTCGCTGAAATGCCGGATCAGCTCCCGCCGGGCCTCGGCGAAGACCAGGTCGCGCATCAGCTCGTCGGAGATCGCAGCGGTACGCTCGCCGATCTCCGAGGACAGCTTGGAAATCCGCTCGACGATCACGTCGCTCATGGTCCCTCGCCCCAGGTTCAAGTGCCATACCGCCGATCGACGGACGGATCGGGCACGCCACCAGAGGCTACGCCGCAATTAACAGCTGCGCCCGGGACAAATTTTGGCGCCGGCCGCCTCAGGCGCCCGGCGTCACCGCGACGATCGCCTCGATCTCGACGGGAATGCCTGATGGCAGCGAGCTCATGCCCACCGCCGAGCGCGCGTGGCGGCCGCGCTCGCCGAATACCTCGACGAAGAGGTCGGAGCAGCCGTCGATTACGCGCGGATGCTCGGTGAACTCCGGCACCGCGTTAACCATGCCGAGCACCTTCACCACCTCGGCGACGCGGTCGAGATCGCCGAGCGCGTCGCGCATCGCCGCGATGAGCGTGATGCCGACCTGGCGCGCCTGGCGATAGCCCTCCGCCACCGAGAGACCGTCGCCGATCCGGCCGCGTCCGGTGGTGCCGTCCGGAAATTCCGGATCTTGGCCGGCGAGGTAGAGAAGATCGCCGGCGCGCTTTGCATGCAGATAGCTCCCGGTCGGCAGCCGCCGGGCCGGCAGCGCGATGCCGAGCTCGGCCAGGCGCCGCTCGATCCGGCCCGCCATCACTTCACCGCCACGATCACCTCGATCTCGACGGGAATGCCCGCCGGCAGCGAGCTCATGCCGACCGCCGAGCGGGCGTGGCGGCCATGCTCGCCGAACACCTCGACGAAGAGATCGGAGCAGCCATTGATCACCTTGGGATGCTCCTCGAAATCCGGCGCCGCGTTCACCATGCCCAGCACCTTGATGATGTCGGCGACGCGGTCGAGCTCGCCGCCGAGCGCGTCCTTCATCGCCGCGATCAGCACCAGGCCGACCTGGCGCGCGTGCTTGTAGCCCTCCTCCACCGACATGCCGGCGCCCAGCTTGCCCTTCGGCATCTTGCCATCGGGAGAGTGCGGGCCCTTGCCGGAGAGGTAGAGCAGGCTGCCGGCGCGCTTGGCATGGACATAGCTTCCCATCGGCGCGCCCACTTTGGGCAGCGTGATGTTGAGCTCTTTGAGGCGTTGCTCGATGCTCATGATCCCCTCGCTCTTCGTGACCGGCCCTCAGCTTAGCCGCCGTCTCCACAAACGAGAAGGGCGCCCTGCGGCGCCCTTCCCGTCAGCCCCCGGCGCAGCTTTCAACTCACCCCGGCGATATAGGTCTTGAGCGAACTCGCCTCGTACTCGATCTCGTCGACGCGGCTCTTCACCACGTCGCCGATGCTGACGAGACCTGCGAGCCGGCCGTTGCGCAGCACCGGCACGTGGCGGATGCGGCGCTCGGTCATCAGCGCCATCAGATCGGCGATCTGGTCGGCGGGTCCGCAGGTGACCACGGCCCGGGTCATCGCCGTCTCGACCCGGCGGTCGAGCAGGCTCACGCCCTCGGCGCCGAGGCCGCGCACGATGTCGCGCTCGGAGAGGATGCCCTGCGGCACCGCGCCGTCGGCGCTCACCACCAGCGCGCCGATGCGCTTCGCCGCCAGCAGATCCACCGCCTCCGCGATGGTCGCCGTCGGCGGGATGGTGACGACGGCATCGCCCTTCACTTTCAGGATCGTCTCGACGTTCATGAGTCTACCCCCTTCAGCCGTCCGGCCTGCGCCAGTCCGGCGCCGAGACGCGCCACCAGAGCCTCCACCTGATGCCGCTCGACATGGTCGGCGCGCATCAGCAGGCGCGTGATCTCTTCGCTCAGCAGATCTTTAACCGCCGGCTCGGAAGCCAGCTCTCGGCGCTCTCCCATGCAGCACCTCCAACGGGCGCCGGCGGACGGCGAGCGGGCGCCCTTCAAGTCATGTAGCGTGGGCGGTTCTGCGCACCAAGAGTGTGGCGCAAAAATAGGGCAGTCCACCATGTCAATCTTGAGGGGTTGTCTTGTGCGCCGCACGCGGATTGGGCCCGGCGCGCGGCTCTCCGCCTTGCGCGCCGCACAATAGGGCGCATTTGATCAGAGCACGCGGCGGAGATAGGCCTCGGCGCCGCGCGCGGGATCCCAGTGCCGCGGATAGCCCAGCGACACCTCCTGAAAATGGACGCCGTCGACGAAGCGGCTGCAGCGCACGTGGAGGTGGCCGTAGACGACGGCGCGGGCGCGGAAACGCCGGTGCCAGTCCGCCGTCGCGTGGGTGCCGCACCAGGGCGCGAAGCGCGGCTTCCTCGGCAGCACCACATCCTCGGCGCGGAGCGGATAGTGGTTGATCAGCACCGTCAGAGCATCGACGGGGATCTCCATCAGGCGACGCTCGGTCGCGGCGACGCGGGCCTCGCACCACTCGGCGATGTCGCGATAGGGCGCGGCGCCGAGGCGGCGCTCGTCGCTGGCATAGATGCCGGCCTCCGCCGCCCAGGCGACGACGCCGTCGCGCGCTACCTGCGGCGGGCGGAAGCTGTAGTCGTAGAGCAGCGTCATCGGCGCGATCACCGTCCGCGGCCCCTCGCCCGGCCAGTCGAGATAGGGGTCCTCCGCCGTCGCCACGCCATAGTCGCGGGCGAGCGCCACCAGCTCCTGGTAGCGCGCGACGCCGGAGGGCGCCTGCGGATGCCGCTCGGTCCAGAGCTCGTGGTTGCCGGGAACCCAGATCAGCCGCGCGAAACGCCGCCCCAGCGTCGCGAAGGCGAAGGCGAGATCGTCCTGGTGGTCGCCCACATCGCCGGCGAGGATCAGCCAGTCCTCCGGATGCGGCATCAGGGCCGCGACCGCGCGGCGATTGACGTCGCTGCCGATATGGAGATCGCTGATCGCCCAGAGCTTCATGGGCCCAAGGTAGAGGGTCGGCGGGGGTGCTGGAAGAGCGTGGGTGCGTCCTTCGACGCGCTTTCCTTGCTCAGGATGAGATCTTCCTTTTCTGCCCTCTCCCATGGTCCTCATGCTGAGCAAGGGCCGACAGGCCCGCGTCGAAGGACGCACCGCCGCTTCCGCCCCTCTCCGCGCTTCGATAGACTTGCGGCCTCACTCTCGGGAGGCCCTCATGGCCACTCACATCGTCTGCCTCACCTTCGATTTCGACGCCATGTCGGGCTTCATCGCCCGCGGCCTCACGACGCCGACGCCGGTCTCGCGCGGCGAATTCGGCGTGGTGGCGTCGTCGCGCCTCCTCGACCTGCTGCGCCGCTACGAGATCCCCAGCACCTGGTTCATTCCCGGCCACACCATCGAGACCTATCCTGATGCCTGCCGCGCCGTCGCCGAGGCCGGGCACGAGATCGCCCATCACGGCTGGACGCATCAGCCGCCGGCGACGCTCTCGCGCGAGAAGGAGGAATGGAACCTGGTGCGCGGCAACGAGGCGATCCGGATGATCACCGGCAGGAGCGCGCGCGGCTACCGCTCGCCGTCCTGGGACCTGAGCCCGCACACCATCGAGCTGCTGCTGAAG
>DATKPX010000284.1:0-5494 GCA_035523855.1 Allostellaceae bacterium | reverse complement strand
GGCGCGGTCACGACGGATACCAGCGCGACGATGCCGAGCGTGACGCGCGCGCCGAAAATCAGCCGCGAGAGAATGTCGCGCCCCAACTCGTCGGTGCCGAGCCAATGCGCGGGACCCGGCGGCTGCAAGCGGTCTGCCAGGTTTTGCGCGTTGGGCGCATAAGGCGCCAGCAGCGGGGCCAGGATCGCGACCGCGACCACGATGGCCACGATGACGCTGCCGATGACGGCATTGCGCTGGGCGAGAAAGCGGGACCGGAACGCTGCCAGGCCGGAGAGCGCGGCCAGCGCGGGGGGATCGCGGCCGATCTCGATGCTCATGCGGACACCACGCGGGCGCGGATGCGCGGATCGATCAGCGCATAGAGGACGTCCACCGCCAGGTTGATGACGGCAAAGAAGGCGGTGAAGAGGATCACAACCGCCATGGCGACGGGATAGTCGCGAGCGAAGATCGCATCGATGGCGAGGCGCCCGAGGCCCGGGATGTTGAAGATGGTCTCGACGACGAAAGTGTTGCTGAGCAGGCCGCCGAAGATGATGCCGGCAGACGTCAGCAGCGGAACCAGCGTGTTGCGCAGCGCGTGGCGATAGACCACGACGCGCCGGCTCAGGCCTTTGGCCCGGGCGGTGCGGATATAGTCCTGCTGCAGTACCTCCAGCATGAAGGTCCGCATCAGCCGCGCGATATAGGCGGCGCTCGGCGTCGCCAGCACGATGACGGGAAGCACCGCCTTCTCGAACCCGCCCCAGCCAGCCACCGGCAGAACGCCGAGCTTGATGCTGAAGAGATAGACCAGGAAGGTGGCGATGGCGAAGTTCGGGATCGACAGGCCCGCCACCAGCACCATGATGATGACCGTGTCCGCCCAGCTGTTGCGCCGGACCGCCGCGATGACCCCGGCGAAGGCGCCGAGCGGCAAGGCGAGGGATAGCGCGGCAAGCGCCAGGATCGGGCTGATCTTGAGGGGATCGCCGACGATCTCCGTCACCGGCGTGTGGACATGCTGGAAGGAAAGGCCGAAATCGCCACGGGCGGCATTGCCCACATAGGAGAGGAACTGCCGCCAGACCGGCTGGTCGAGGCCATATTCCGCGCGCAGCCGCGCCGCCATCTCGGTATCGCCGGAGTGCTCGCTCAGCATCACCGTCACGGGATCGCCGGGCAGCGCCTCGTTCGCGGCGAAGGCCAGGACCACTGCCACGCCCAGGATCGGCAGCAGGCCCAGCACCCGCCGGAGGATGAACGAGATCATCGCCCGGAAATCCTCAATCGATGGTGATTCCCTGGAAGCTCGAGAAGCCGAAGGGTGTCAGCGTCACCCCATGGACATTGGGCTTGCGCAATCCCACCGCCGCGGTGATCGGCAGCGGCGCGGTGCCCCAATCGTCGAGCAGGATCTTCTCCGCCTGGTGATAGAGCGCATAGCGCTTGCCGTCGTCGACGGTCTGGGCGGCCTCGTCGATCACCTTGTCGAACTCCGCGTTCTTCCAGCGCGAGCGGTTGAACGGGCTCGGCCCATACCAGACCTGGGACAGGAAATAGAATCCGTCCGGATAATCCGCGGTCCAGCCCCAGGGGAAGAATGCGACCTCGCCGGCGTTCATCGCCTTGATGAAGGTGGCGCGCTCCATGATGTTGACGTTGACCGTGAGGCCGATCGTCTTGTTGATCTGGTTCGCGTAGTAGGTGATCTCATCCTTGAACGGCGCGGTGCAGGTGATGTCGATCGGCGGCAGGCCCTGGCCGTTGGGATGACCGGCCTCCGCCATCAACTTCTTGGCGCGCTCGGGATCGTATTTGAGCGGCGGCAGGTCGGCGCTGTAGCCGGCGACGCTGGGCGTGATCTGGCCGTTGAGCGGGAAGGCGGCGCCGCCGTAGAGGCCCTTGATCATCGCGTCGCGGTCGATCGAGAGCGAGATCGCCTCGCGCACGCGCTTGTCCTTGAAGGCCTCGTAGAGATTCTGGTTCATGCCGAGATAGCGGATCTGCGCCCGCGGCACCTTGATGATCTCCTTGGCGTAGCGGTCGTCCCGCAGCACGCGCCGATAGCTCGCCTCGGGCACATCGACGAAATCGAGCTCGCCGGCGTCATATTGCGAGATCGCGGTGTCGCCGCTGGGCACGATCAGAAAGCGCACGCCCTCGATCTTCGGCGCGCCGCCCCAATAGTCGGGGTTGGCGGTGATCTCGACCTCAGCGCCGCGCTTCCATTCCTTGAATTTGAAGGGACCGGTGCCGGCGGAGACCTTGCTCACCCAGTCCGGCCCCTGCTCCGCGACGATGCCGCTGTCGACGAAGTAGAAGGGATAGATCGGAAACAGCACGTCGGGCTTGGTGAAGGCGACGTCGACGGTGTGGTCGTCGACGACCGTGACGCCCGTCAGCTCCTTGGCCTTGCCCGCCTTCATGTCGGCAGCGCCCACGACGTTGTCGAGATAGACAACGGCGAGCCCACCCTTGGCGCCCGGCGTCAGCAGCATTTCGAAGGTGTATTTGACATCCTTCGCGGTGAACGGGCGGCCGCTATGGAATTTGACCCCCTGGCGCAGCTTGAAACGGAAGCCGGGCCCGTTCTTGAGAGGCTCCCAGGATTCCGCCAGCGCCGGGACATTCTTCCCCTCGGGAGTGACCGTGGTGAAGCCCTCGTAGAGGTTGTTCATGATGCGTCCGGCGACCAGCTCGGAATAGGAGATCGGGTCGAGGGATGCGGGATCTGCAACCACATTGATGCGAAAGACCTTGGCGTCGGCGGGGTGCCCGCCGAGCAGGAGAGCCGCCATCGCGAACGCCAAGATCGCTGTGCGCAACCGCATCGTTCAACCCCCTCTGCTGCACGCGGGCCACGGTTGGCGGCCGCAAGCGCCGACCCGCGCTGGCTCGTGGAAAGCCGGCATGCGAGTGAACATCCCCGCTTGGAATTTGTAGAGGCCCGTGCCGGGAATGTCATCCGACTCCGGCACCGTTCACGCCTCCGCGATCAAAGCTCCCGAATGCGCATTTCCCATGCGTTTTGCTGGGATTTGCCGGTCGCGATTCTCGCTGGTTCCATTCTTCCAGAAGCGCTCTAATTGCCCTCGAGCTCCAAAACAGGGATCGACCGTCGTTCTGAGCGTATGCAAGCGTGTGGAGAAGGTGACCATATTCGACTGGACCGGCATGTCGACGCCGCGCTACCTCCGCGCGGCTTGCGCCGATACAGTGCGGCGCGTGACTTTCGGCTGAGTCCTAGGCAAAGGTCCGCGATGGCGGGAAAATCGGCACCGGCTGTGCCCACGGCGGCGCTCTTCGCGATCCCAGGGATCCCGATGATCCGCCCGGGCGACGATCTCGCGGCGCTCATCATCCGGGCGCTCGAGAGCGCCGGTCCCGTGCCTGCGGACGGCGACGTGGTGGCGGTCGCCCAGAAGGCGGTCTCCAAGGCGGAGAACCGCTTTGTCGATCTGGCAACGGTGACGCCGTCGTCGCGCGCGCGCGAGCTCGCCAAGGAGACCGACAAGGATCCGCGGATGGTGGAGGTCATCCTCGGCGAATCCCGCCGCATCGTCCGCCATCGCCCCGGCCTCATCGTGGTGGAGCATCGGGCGGGCTATGTGATGGCGAATGGCGGTGTCGATCACTCGAACGTCGCCGAGCCCGACGGGCGCGAGCAGGTTTTGCTGCTGCCCGCCGACTGCGATGCCAGCGCCGAGGCGTTGCGCGCGCGGCTCGCGGCGCATTTCCGCTGCCGCCTCGCCGTCGTCATCAACGACAGCTTCGGCCGCGCGTGGCGCCGCGGCACCGTCGGCGTGGCGCTCGGCGCCGCCGGACTTCCCTCTCTGGTGGACATGCGCGGCATGCCGGACCTCTTCGGCCGCTCGCTCATGGTGACCGAGGTGGGCTTCGCCGACGAGATCGCCGCGGCGGCCTCGCTGCTGATGGGACAGGCGGCGGAAGGACGGCCGGTGGTGCTGCTGCGTGGTCTGACATGGTCGGCGCCCGCGGTGCCGGCGCGCGCCCTGCTGCGCCCCGCCGAGCAGGATCTCTTCCGATGAGCGCGCGGCGCGCGTCACGCTTCGAGGGGGCGGTACTGGCGCTCTCCGGCGGCATCGGCGGCGCCAAGCTGGCGCTCGGCCTCGATCGCGTGCTGCCGCCGGGCAAGCTCGTGGTCGTCGCCAACACCGGCGACGACTTCGAGCATCTGGGCTTCAGCATCTCACCCGATCTCGACACCCTCATGTACACGCTCGCCGGCCTCAATAACGAGGAGCTGGGCTGGGGCCGCCGCGGCGAGACCTGGGCCTTCATGAGCGCGCTGGAGAAGCTCGGCGGCGAGACCTGGTTCCGCCTCGGCGACGGCGATCTCGCTACCCACGCGGAGCGCACGCGCCGCCTCGGCGCCGGCGCGACGCTCACCGAGGTGACGGCGGAGCTCAGCCGCCGTCTCGGCATTGCCGCGCGGCTCCTGCCGATGAGCGACGATCGCGTGCGCACGCGGCTCCGCTCCGAGCAGGGCTGGCTCGATTTCCAGGATTATTTCGTGCGCCGCCGTTGCGAGCCGGTGGTGCGCGAGATCGTCTTCGACGGCATCGATCACGCGAAGCCGCAGCCGGATTTTCTGGCCGCGCTCCGCGATCCGGGCTTGCGCGCGGTGCTGCTCTGCCCCTCCAACCCCTTCATCAGCATCGAGCCGATCCTGGATCTGCCGGGCGTGCGCGACGCGCTCGCCGCCTGCCCGGCGCCGGTGGTGGCGGTTTCGCCGATCATCGGCGGCCGCGCGGTCAAGGGCCCGACGGCGAAGATGATGCGCGAGCTCGGCCTCGCCACCTCCGCCGCCGCGGTGTCGCGACGCTACAAGGGTCTGCTCGACGCCGTCATTCTCGACGAGGTGGATGCGCGCGACAGCGCCGATCACGGCGCCGAGATTTTCGCCGCGCGCACGCTGATGACGACGCTCGAGGACAAGATGGCGCTGGCGCGCCGCGCGCTCGAGGTGGCCGACGCCGTCGCCGAGAATCGGCGCGGCGAGGGGTTGCGGAGGGCGCGATGACATCAGGCATCTGGGCGATCGTACCCGTGAAGGAGTTCTCCGGCGCGAAGCAGCGGCTCTCGGGCCGGTTCGCGCCGGAATTCCGCCGCGGCCTCGCGGCGGTGATGCTGGAGGACGTGCTGGCGGCGCTGATGAGCGCGCGCGGACTCGCGGGCGTCGCCGTGGTGACGGTGGATCCGGTCTCCGACGCGCTGGCGCGCCGCATGGGCGCGAGCGTGCTGACGGCGGGGGCGCGCGATGGGCATACCGGCGCGGTGACGGCGGCGATCGGCGTGCTCGCGGGTGAAGGTGCCACGGGCATGCTGACGATTCCCGGCGACGTGCCGGGTGTCACCGCGGCGGAGATCGAAGCCGTGCTGGCGGCCCATGGCGCGGCGCCCGCCTTCACCATCGTCCCGGCTCATGACAGCCGCGGCTCCAACGTTATCGTGGCGTCGCCGCCCGGCCTGGTGCCGCTCGCCTTCG
>DATKPX010000283.1:0-8744 GCA_035523855.1 Allostellaceae bacterium | reverse complement strand
CCGACGAGCCGATGAAGCTGGTGCTGACCCTCACCGTCGAGGGCTCGTCGCTGCATTTCGATTTCACCGGCACCGATCCCGTCTCCAAGGGCCCGATCAACCTCGCGCGCACCACCACGCTCTCGAGCTGCTACGTGGCCTTGAAGCACATCTTCCCGGAGGTGCCGGTGAATGGCGGCGCCTTCCGGCCGACCCGCTTCACCATCCCCGAGCGCTGCATCCTGGCGGCGGAGTATCCGACGCCGGTGGGCGGCTATCTCGAGGTGGTGGGCCGCGTCATCGACGTGGTGTTCGGCGCCCTCGCCCAGGCGATCCCCGACCGCACGCCCGCCGCCTCCTTCGGCACCACCGGCGTCGCCACGGTGGGCGGACGGCATCCGGTCACCGGCCGCTATTACGTCGGCGTCTTCCCCTATCCCGGCGGCTATGGCGCCAGCCGCGACAGCGACGGCCTCGTGCACGGCAACACGCCGCAGTCGATGGCGAATTTCATGTCGCTGGAGATGTCGGAGCACCGCTATCCCGTGCGCTTCGAGCATTTCTCGCTGCGCGAGGACAGCGGCGGCGCCGGCTGGCACCGCGGCGGCTGCGGCTCCGCCTATACCTTCACCGTCTGGTCCGACTGCGTCGTCTCGGTGCTGGGCGACCGCGTCGATCACCGCCCCTTCGGCATCGCCGGCGGCAAGGCGGCGGCGCCCAACTGGGTGCGCTTCCGCCTCGATGGCAAGGAGTGGATGCCGCCGCTCCGCAGCAAGTTCGAGAAACAGCCGCTGAAGCCCGGCGACGGATTGAGCGCCGCCTCGCCGGGCGGCGGCGGCTTCGGCAACCCGCTGGAGCGCGACATCGAGGCCGTCGAGCACGACCTCAACCTCGGCTACATCAGCCGCGAGACCGCCGAGACGGTCTATGGCGCCGTCATCGCCGAGGCCGAGCCCGTCGGCGAGCGCCAGCGTTTCCGCCTCGATCCCGCGGCGACGCGGGAAAACCGCCGCGCCCTCGCCAAGGGCGCCCGCGCGACCGTCAAAGCCTGAGGACATCATGAGCACAGCCCAAAACGCCAGCGGCAGCTGGGAGCTTCCCGAGGACATGCGCATGCTGCAGGCGACCGTTCGCCGCTTCATGCAGAACGAGGTGAAGCCGGCGGAGGACAAGCTGCCCCACGACGCCACCAAGCTGCCGACCGAGGTGCTGAAGCCGCTGCAGGCGAAGGCGCGCGGCCTCGGCCTCTGGCAGGTGGAGTCGCCGGCGGAATATGGCGGCGCGGGCTTGAGCCTGCTCGGCCAGGCAGTGGTCGCCGAGGAAAGCTCCAAGTGCCGGATGGGCGCCTATATCGCGGCCTGCCATGCCTTCGGCTGGGATCCGCCCAACGTCATCTTTAGGGGCAACAAGCAGCAGATCGAGACATACGCGATGCCGGTGATGGAGACCGGCGACAAGACCTTCGTCGCCATCACCGAGCCGAGCGGCGGCTCCGATCCCGGACGCGCCATCCAGACCCGCGCCGAGCGCAAGGGCGACCGCTACGTGCTGAACGGCACCAAGGTCTTCATCTCCGGCGCCAGCGAATCGAAATGGGGCATCGTCTTCGCCCGCACCGGCGGCAAGGATCGCGCCGGCGTCAGCTCCTTCATCGTCGAGAACGCGTTCAAGGGCTTCAGCCTGAAGCCGATCCCGGTGATCCGCGCCTATTCGCCCTACGAGGTGCATCTGGAGGATTGCGAGGTGCCGGTCGAGAATCGCCTCGGCGAGGAGGGGCAGGGCTTCTCGCTGGCCGAGACCTGGCTCGTCCATGCCCGCGTGCCCTATGCGGCGGCGGTCATCGGCATCGCCCAGGAGGCGCTGCGCCTTGCCATCGAATGGGCACGCCAGCGCACCACCTTCCGCTCGCTGCTCGCCGACAAGCAGGCGATCCAGTGGATGATCGCCGACAGCGAAATCGAGCTGCGCGCCGCGCGCCTCCTGGTCTACCAGGCGGCCTGGCGCGGCGATCTCGGCTACGACATCAAGGTCGACGCCTCCGTCTGCAAGGTCTATGCGACCGAGATCGCCGGCAAGGTGGTGGACCGCTGCATCCAGATCTTCGGCGGCCTCGGCGTCTCCAAGGAAATGCCGCTGGAGCGCTGGTACCGCGAGCTGCGCATCAAGCGGATCGGCGAGGGGCCGTCGGAGGTGCATCGCATGGTGCTGGCCCGCGACCTCTTGGGCGGCCAGCCGAAGGCGCGCTGAGATGGCCCTCGATTTCACCGTCGACGACGGCATCGCCACCATCACCATCAACCGGCCCGAGCGGCTCAACGCCATGGACGGCGAGCACTACCGCCTGCTGTCGGAGGCCTGGACCCGCGTCCGCGACGACAACGCCATCCGCGTCGCCATCATCACCGGTGCTGGCCAAAAATCCTTCACCACCGGCGCCGACATCAAGAGCTTCCTCACCCAGCCCGCCGGCCTCTCGGAGATGTGGCTGACCCAGCGCGACCAGCTCCTCAATCGCGGCCTCGAGATCTGGAAGCCGGTCATCGCCGCCGTCAACGGCTACTGCGTGGGCGGCGGCATGACGCTGATGCTGGCGACCGACATAAGGGTCGCCGCCGAGCACGCGATCTTCAGCCTCGCCGAGGTGAAGCGCGGCGTGGTCGCCGGCAATGGCGGAACCCAGCGCATGCTGGACCAGATCCCCTATGCCCTCGCCATGGAGCTGCTGCTGACCGGCGACCAGATCGATGCCGCGACCGCGCTGCGCTGGGGCCTCATCAACAAGGTGGTGCCGGCCGGCGAGGTGATGGCGACCGCCCTCGATTATGCCCGCCGCATCGCGAAGAACGCGCCGCTTGCCGTCCAGGCAGCGAAGGAGCTGGCGATCCGCTCGCGCGAGATGGACCGGGTCACCGGTCTTCGCGTCGAGCAGCTCGTCAACCGCATGCTGCAGTTCAGCGCAGACGCCAAGGAAGGCCCGGCGGCCTTCGCCGAGAAGCGTCCGCCGCGCTTCAAGGGGGAGTGAGCCCATGGCCGGCTACCCGCTGCAAGGCATCCGCGTCGTCGATCTGAGCCAGATCTACAACGGCCCCTACTGCACCTTCCTGATGGCGATGGCGGGCGCCGAGGTGATCAAGATCGAGCCGCTCACCGGCGAGCATCTGCGCCGGCGCGGCGTGGTGGGCGGCGCCGCGCTCCCCTTCGCCATGCTGAACGGCAACAAGCGGGACGTCACTCTCAACCTCAAATCGCCGCGCGGCCGCGAGATGCTGATCGAGCTGGTGAAGCGCGCCGACATCCTGGTGGAGAATTTCGCGCCCGGCGTGATGGAGCGCTTGCATCTCGGCTACGAGTATCTGCGCACGATCAATCCGCGCCTTATCTACGGCCAGAGCTCCGGCTACGGCCGCAGCGGGCCGAACCGCGACTATCCCGCCATGGACCTGACGGTGCAGGCGATGTCCGGCGTGATGAGCGTCACCGGCTTCCCCGACCGGCCGCCGGTGAAGGCGGGACCCGCGCTCTGCGACTTCTTCGCCGGCATCCATCTCTATGGCGCCGTGATGACCGCGCTCTACGAGCGCGAGAAGACCGGCACCGGCCGGCTGGTCGAGGTCGCCATGCAGGAGGCGGTCTATGCCTCCCTCAGCTCCAACCTCGGCCTCTATTACGGCTCCGGCGGCGACGCGCCGCCGCGCACCGGCAACCGCCACGGCGGCATGGCGGAGAGTCCCTACAACGTCTATCCGACGGCGGACGGCTACATCGCCATCATCTGCGTCGGCGAGCTGCACTGGAAGTCGCTGCTGACCGCGATGGGCCGCGAGGACTTGAAGGACGATCCGCGCTTCGCCGATCTCAGGACCCGCGTCGCCCATATGGAGGTGGTGGACGATCTCGTCTCCGCCTGGACGGCGAAGCAGCAGAAGCAGCCGCTGTTCGAGCATCTGATGAAGCATCATGTGCCCTGCGCGCCGGTGCGCGACCTTGCCGAGGTGGTGAACGACCCGCACATGCATCAGCGCGGCGCGCTGCAGTGGCAGCAGCACCCGGAATTGGGCCGCATCCCGGTGCAGCACAGCCCGCTGCGCTTCGACGGCGTCGAGCTCATGCAGCTCACGCCCAGCGCGCGCCTCGGCCAGCACAACGCCGACGTCTATGGCGGCGAGCTCGGCCTCTCCGAGCGCGAGCTGGAGCTGCTGAAAAAGGAGGGCGTCATCTGATGCGCGGCAAGACCGTCATCGCCGGCGTCGGCCATACCGCCTTCGGCAAGCATCCCGGCCGCGGCACCCTCTCGCTCAATGTGGAGGCGATCCGCAAGGCGTTGGAGGACGCGCGCATCGAGAAATCCGTGGTGGACGCGCTCTTCGTCAAGGTGCCGACCTCGCGCTTCGAGGCGATGTACGGCCAGAAGCTCGCCGAGGCGATCGGCATCCAGCCGCGCGTCGGCGGCGTCTGGGACCAGGGCGGCGCCGCCAACATCAGCATGATCTCCTTCGCGGCGATGTCGATCGACGCGGGATTGTGCGAGGTGGCGGTGGTGAGCCTCGCCGACAATCCCAAGACCGGCACCCGCCAGGCCTATGAGAAGGCGGGCGGCGACGATGCCGCCTATGGCTGGTTCGGCATTCCCGCCGGCTACGCCATGATCGCTCAGCGCCATATGGCGGAGTTCGGCACCAGGTCCGAGCAGCTCGGCGCCATCGCCATGGCGTGCCGGAATCACGGCGCCCGGAACCCGAACGCGCAGCTTCGCCTGCCGCTCACCCTCGATCGCTACATGGACTCGCCCTATGTGGTCGAGCCCTTGCGGCGCGACGACATCTGCCTGGTCTCCGATGGCGCCGCCGCTGTCGTGGTGATGAGCGCCAAGCGCGCGCAGGAGCTGGGCGTGCCGGCGCCGGTGCCGATCCTCGGCTTCGGCCAGGGCCACACCTCCTGGGACGTGGCGCAGCGGCCGGTGCTCACCTCCACCATCGCCGCGAGCTCCGCCAGGACCGCCTTCAGGATGGCGGGCTGCGGGCCCGAGCACATCGACGTGGCGCAGATCTACGACTGCTTCACCATCGCGGCCCTGATGACGCTGGAGGATTACGGCTTCTGCAAGAAGGGCGAGGGCGGTCCCTGGGTCGAGGGCGGCCGCATCGCCCATGGCGGCGAGCTGCCCATCAACACTTCGGGCGGCCTCCTCTCGGAGACCGGCATGCCCGGCATGCAGCTCATCACCGAGGGCGTGCGGCAGATGCGCGGCACCGCCAACCTGCAGGTCGCCGGCGCGGAGAAATGCGTCGTCAGCAACCAGGGCGGCATGATGCACACCCACGCGACGCTGGTGCTGGGCCAATGACCGAGCCTTTCCCGGCGCCCGAGCCCACCGCCGTCAGCGCGCCCTATTGGGATGCGCTCAAGGACGGGCGTCTGCAGTTCCAGCGCTGCGCGAAATGCAATCACGCCTGGCTGCCGCCGCGCGGCGAATGCCCCAACTGCCTCGGTGACGCCTGGTCCTGGGAGCGCGCCAGCGGCAAGGGCAAGCTCGTGAGCTGGGTCGTCTATCACATCGCCTATCACCCGGCCTTCGCCGACAAGCTCCCCTACAACGTCGCCGTGGTGGAGCTGGCGGAGGGCCCGCGCCTCATCACCAACATCGTCAACCCCACCGAGCAGGGCGGTCTCAAGGCCGATCGGCCGGTGGACCTCGCGATTCAGCAGGAGCACGGCATTGCGCTGGCGCGCTTCCGGCTGAGCTGAGCCACCGCCGGCGCGCCAACCGCGCCGGCCGATAACAGAGAGAAAGTGGGAGGAGACCATGAGACTGTTGCGCACTTTATTGGCCGCCGCCGCGTTGGCCTTGGCTGCGGGCACCGTCGCCCAGGCCGACACGATCAAGATCGGCGCCATCAACCCCTATTCCGGCGCGCTCGCCCTCTACGGCGAGGAATGCGCCCGCGGCTACCAGCTCGCGGTCGACGAGGTGAACGCCAAGGGCGGCGTCCTCGGCAAGCAGATCGAGCTGGTGAAGGGCGACGCCAGCAACCCGCAGCAGGCGATCGCCGCGGTGCAGCGGCTTGCGACATCCGAGGGCGTCGACATCTTCACAGGCACCTATATCAGCGCCGTCTCCAACGCCGCGAGCGACGCCGCCGCGCAGTATCAGAAGCTCTACTGGGACACCAACGCGCTGGCGCAGGAGCTGACCCAGCGCGGCCTGCCGAACTTCGTGCGCAGCGGTCCCTACGCCCTCAACTTCGCCGAGGTCTCCGCCAATGCGGTGACCGGCCTGGTGGCGCCGGCGCTTGGGAAGCAGCCGGGCCAGATCACCGTCTGGATCGATCACGAGGATTCGATCTACGGCACTTCGATCGCCCAGAAGCAGAAGGAGCTGCTCGAGAAAGCCGGCGTCAAGGTTGCGGCGGTGGACGCCCATTCGGTGAAGGCGATCGATCTCACGGATTCGGTGCTGCGCGCCAAGCAGGCCAATCCCGATGTCTGGATCAACACCGGCTACGTGCCCGACAACAACCTGCTGCTGCGCACCATGCGCGACCAAGGCTTCAACCCGGCGGCGATCATCCTGGTCGGCACCGGCGACACCTTCGAGACCAAGGACGCGCTCGGTCCGGACATGCTGAACGGCATCCTCGTCGTGGGCTATCCGGAGCCCGACCAGTCCGAGGCCTACGGCCCGGGCGCCCACGCCTATCTCGCCGCCTACAAGAAGAAGTATGAGAAGGATCCCATCGCGCCGCAGAGCATGACCGCCTACACCGGCCTCAAGATCCTGCTGGAGGCGGTGGCGGCGGCGGGCAGCACCGACATGGCGAAGGTGCGCGCGGCGGCGGCGAAGATGGACAAGCCCGTCAGCTCCTACGCCACCGGCTATGGCGTCAAGTTCGACGAGACCTTCCAGAACACCCGCGCCGCGCCGACGGTGAAGCAGTGGCAGGGCGGCAAGGTGGTGACGGTGTTCCCCACCGCCGCCGCCGCGGAAGGCACCAAGCTCGTCAACCTGCCGCGGAAGTAGGACGACGGGCGCCATGGCGGCGGAGCGCAAAGCAGCCATCGTGACGGGAGGCGGCACCGGCGTCGGTGCCGCCACCGCGCGCTGGCTCGCCGCGCGCGGCTATGGCGTCGTCGTCAATTACAGCCGCAGCCGCGAGCCGGCGGAGACTGTCGCGGCGGAACTGGGCGACGCCATCGCCCTGCAAGGCGACGTGGCGAAAGACGAGGATTGCCGGCGGCTCGCCGCTGCCGCGGTGGAGCGCTGGGGGCGCATCGACGCGGTGGTGAACTCGGCGGGGGCGACCCAGTTCGTCTCCATGGCCGATCTCGACGGGCTCGATGCGGAGGATTTCCAGCGCGTCTTCGCCGTCAACGCCATCGGGCCCTATCAGATGATCCGCGCCGCGGCGCCGCATCTCAGGCGCTCGCGGGGCGCGGTGGTGAACGTCTCCTCGATCGGCAGCCAGACCGGCAATGGCAGCTCCTACGCCTATGCGGCCTCGAAGGCGGCGCTCAACACGCTGACCCTGGCGCTCGCCCGCAACCTGGCGCCGGAGGTGCGCGTCAACGCGGTGCTGCCGGGCTTCGTCGAGGGGCGCTGGCTGCGGGAAGGGCTGGGCGATGCCGGCTACGAGAAGGTGAAGGCGCAGTGGCAGGCAAACGCCGCGCTCGGCCGGGTCTCGATGCCGGAGGAGATCGCCGGCGTCATCGGTTGGCTCATCGCCGAGGCGCCGGTGGTGACGGGGCAGCTCATCACCGCCGACGCCGGCATGGTGCTGGGCCGGCCGCCCGCAGTGACGAGGTAGCGATGCCGCGGACCCGTGACGAGCGCCATTACGGCGACCGGATCGTGCGCTGCTTTGCCGAGCGGCCCGCCGGCGTCGATGCGATGCTGAAGGCGGCGGTGGCGCGTAATCCGGCAGGGACGGCTCTGGCGCTCGGCCGGACGCGGATCGCCTACGCCGAGCTCGACTATATCGTCGAGCGCATCGCCGGCAATCTGGCCGCTCGCGGCTTCGCCGCCGGCGACCGGCTGGCGCTGCTGATCGGCAACCGGCTCGAATTCGCTTATGTGGCGCTGGCGGCGGCTCGGCTCGGCCTCATCGCGGTGCCGCTCAACCCGCGCCAGCGCCGGCCGGAGACCGAGTACATGCTGAACCAGTCCGGCGCCAAGGGGCTGGTCTTCGCTCCCGATCTCGCCGAGCACATCCCGCCCGCCGAGGCGGTGCCCGCCCTCGATCATCGTCTCGCCCTCGGCGGCGACGAGTTCGCGGCGTTGCTGACGCCGGCCGCGGCGCCGCCGCGCGCGGTGGCGGAAGAGGACGTCTTCTGCATCGTCTACACCTCCGGCACCACCGGCCGGCCCAAGGGCGCGGCGCTGACGCATCTGGGTGCGATCCACGCGGCGATGCAGTACGAGGCCGGCATGGCGCTCTCCGCCGGCGAGGTCTCGCTGATGGCGGTGCCGATCAATCACGTCACCGGCCTCCTGGCGAATTTCCTCACCATGCTGCGGGTCGCCGGCACCACGGTGTTCCTGCCGGAATTCAAGGCGAAGCAGTTCCTCGAGGTGGCGGAGCGCGAGCGCATCACCCACACGGTGATCGTGCCGGCGATGTACAACCTCTGCCTGCTGCAGGGAGATTTCGCCCGTTTCGATCTCCGCCGCTGGCGGATCGGCGGCTTCGGCGGCGCGCCGATGCCGGTCGCCACCATCGAAAAGCTCAAGGCGACGATTCCGGGACTGAAGCTCGCGAATTGCTACGGCG
>DATKPX010000282.1:0-3104 GCA_035523855.1 Allostellaceae bacterium | reverse complement strand
CCCAGCTTCGCGCGCTACCCGATGCGGAGCTACCGCAACGATCTCGCCATCGCCGCCGATCTGCCGGCGACATTCGGCGCGCTCGATGCCGCGCTCGGGCGTCTCGTCTCGCCCGAGGATGCGAAGATCGCCGCGCGCCGCAACCGCTTCGCCACCCGCGCGCGCGAGATCCGCCGCAGCTGGGCGGAGGCCAGCGCCAAGGCCGGCAAGGCCGAGGCGATCACGCCGGAATGGCTCAGCCGCTGCCTCGGCGAGGCGCTGCCGGCGGATGCTGTCGTCTTCAACGAGTATCCGCTGCAGCTCGAGCATTGCGTCCGCGATCTCCCCGGCAGCTATTTCGGCCTGAGCCCGGCGGGCGGCCTCGGCTGGAGCACCGGCGCCGCGCTCGGCGGCAAGCTCGCCGCCGGCGACCGGCTGGTGGTGGCGACGGTGGGCGACGGCGCCTATGTCTTCGCCAACCCCACCGCCTGCCACTGGACCGCGGCAAAATACGGCCTGCCGATCCTGACCGTGATCTTCAACAACCAGCGCTATGGCGCGGTCCGCCGCGCCACCCTCGCCATGTACGGCCAGGGCGCCGCCGCCGAGGAGGATGGAAGGCTGCTCTCCGACCTCTCGCCGAGCCCGGCCTACGAGAAGGTGATCGAGGCGAGCGGCGGCCACGGCGAGCGGGTGGAGCGGCCGGCGGAGCTGCCGGCGGCGATCGAGCGCGCGATCCGCGCGGTGACGCGGGACAAGCGGGACGCACTCCTCAACGTCATATGCCGGTATTAGCGCAGGTGCCTAAAATGCCCGCCAATTAAGCCGGGATTAACGGTAAGCGCCCTAGCTTCGGGGGGTGACAGCCCTCGCCGTACATAAGACGATCAGCCGACCGCGCGAGCCGATCAGCCAGCGCGAAGTCGATCTTGTCGTCAAGCGGAACGACCTCTACCAGGCGGGCAAGCCCGGCGGCCAGCGCGCGGTGCTCTCCTATCGCGATCTCACCGGCCTCGACCTCGCCGGCCGCAACCTCGCCGACGCCGATCTGACGGCGGCCTATCTCTGCGACGCCAATCTCACCGGCGCCAACCTCAACAACGCCATCCTCTTCGGCTGCAATCTGGCGCGCGCCAACCTGCGCGGCGCCTCGCTGATGCGCGCCGATCTGCGCGGCGCGTCGCTGCGCGAGGCGGACCTCACCGGCGCCAATCTCTTCGACGCCGATCTGCGCGACGGGCACTTGGCGCACAAGACCCGCAAAGGCGAGATCGAATACATCGCCGTCGACGGCAACGCGACCGAGCTGGTGGGCGCCACTCTCGTCAACGCCAACCTGACGCAAGCGCGGCTCTCGGGCTCCGTCGCCGCGCACACCGACTTCACCGACGCGATGATGCGCAACTGCAAGCTGGTGCGCGCCGATCTCCACAACGCGACGCTCAACGGCGCCAACCTCGAGGGCGCGGATCTTTCCGGCGCCAACCTCCGCGGCGCCAGCCTGCGCAACGCGGTGATGGTGCGCACGCTCCTCGTCGATGTGGACACCAAGGACGCCGACATGGTGGGCGTCCTCACCCTGAACGAGGCTGGACGGCCGCCGGAAGCGCCTGTTATCGACATGCTGCGGCGGCACGAGGCCTTCATCGCCAGCGACGGCGCCGAGGGCGCGCCCGTCGATGTCAGCGGCTACGACCTGCGCAAGGCGGGCGCGCTCGCCGGCCGGCGCCTCTCCACCCTCATGGCCACGCGCGCGGTGCTCTACGGGATGAATCTCGAAGGCATCGGCCTGCAGGCGGCGCAGCTCGAGGGTGCCGATCTCCGCGCCTGCCGGATGTCGAACGCCGATCTCCGCGGCATCAATCTCACCGGCGCCAAGCTCAACCACACCGAGTTCCGCGACTGCAACTTCGGACCTCTCATCATTGCCGGCGGCCGCAGCATCCCCAGCACCCTCGACCGCGCCGACGCTCGCAACGCGGATTTCCGCGGCGCCAACCTGCACCAGGCGCGCTTCCGCGGCACCAATCTGAGCCGCGCCAACCTGATCGGCGCACAGCTCGAGGGTGCGGATTTCAACGGCGCCAATCTGCTCTGCGTGATCAAGAATCCCTGACCGGCGCGCCGGACCGCCCCCACGGGGGTTGACAGCGACGCCGCCGCGGGCGATAGGGCGCCAGCAACCAGCAGCGAGGCGGTTCCCATGGCAACCCCCCGGAAGCCCGGACGCAACGGACCGGCTGAGGCAGGCGCGGCGCCGGCCGCCGAGACGGCGCCGGCGGCAGCACCGCAGCTCCCGCTCCTCTATCGCTCGCTCAGCATGGTCGAGGCCGCCCGCCATGGCGGCAAGTCGCTCAAGAGCCAGATCGGCTACGGCTTCGCCCGCGGCACCCACGCAGTGCTGCTCAATGGCAACGAATTCGACGCGGCGGCGCGGCACTACCCCGTGGTCTTCGCGCCGGCGCCGCAACTGGCGGCGCTCGCGGTGCTCGGCGTCAGGCCCAACATCAACCTCTTCATCGACGCGCGGGATGGCTGGCGGCCGGGAACCTATATCCCCGCCTATGTTCGGCGTTATCCCTTCATCTTCCACGAGAGCGACGACCATCAGCAGTACACGCTCTGCATCGACGAGGCATCCGGCGCGCTGGAGGATGGCGGCGCGCGGCCGCTATTCGTCGACGGCAAGCCGACCGAACTCACCCAGAACGCGCTGCAGTTCTGCGCCGCCTTCCAGCGCGACCACGTGGCGACGCGCGCCTTCGTCACCGACCTCGACGAGCGCGGGCTGCTGATCCCGAACGAGGCGGCGATCACCTTCGTCTCCGGCGAGAAGCTGACGGTGACCGGCTTCCACATCATCGACCGCGACCGCTTCGCGGCGCTGCCCGACAGCGTGATTTTGGAATGGCGCCGCAAGGGCTGGCTCGCCTGGGTCTACGCGCATTTCGTCTCCCAGGGCAGCTGGTCGCTGCTCGCCGATCTCGCCGGCACGCCGCCGGTCACCTGAGCGTGCAGGGCTGCGCTGCCGGATTGGCGCTGGCGGCCGCGACGGTGCGCCGATAGGGTCCGCTGCCGCCACCCGCACGGACCTTCGCCCATGAGCAACGAGCCGACGCGTCCCA